>NZ_JBIAJH010000008.1:0-155831 GCF_042871845.1 Streptomyces sp. NPDC005533
TGAAGCCGTGACGCCAGTCATGGTGGAGTCATCGTTGAAATACCACTCTGGTCGTGCTGGATGTCTAACCTCGGTCCGTGATCCGGATCAGGGACAGTGTCTGATGGGTAGTTTAACTGGGGCGGTTGCCTCCCAAAGGGTAACGGAGGCGCCCAAAGGTTCCCTCAGCCTGGTTGGCAATCAGGTGTTGAGTGTAAGTGCACAAGGGAGCTTGACTGTGAGACCGACGGGTCGAGCAGGGACGAAAGTCGGGACTAGTGATCCGGCGGTGGCTTGTGGAAGCGCCGTCGCTCAACGGATAAAAGGTACCCCGGGGATAACAGGCTGATCTTCCCCAAGAGTCCATATCGACGGGATGGTTTGGCACCTCGATGTCGGCTCGTCGCATCCTGGGGCTGGAGTCGGTCCCAAGGGTTGGGCTGTTCGCCCATTAAAGCGGTACGCGAGCTGGGTTTAGAACGTCGTGAGACAGTTCGGTCCCTATCCGCTGTGCGCGTAGGAATATTGAGAAGGGCTGTCCCTAGTACGAGAGGACCGGGACGGACGAACCTCTGGTGTGCCAGTTGTCCTGCCAAGGGCATGGCTGGTTGGCTACGTTCGGGAGGGATAACCGCTGAAAGCATCTAAGCGGGAAGCCTGCTTCAAGATGAGTATTCCCACCTCCTTGAGAGGGTAAGGCTCCCAGTAGACGACTGGGTTGATAGGCCAGATGTGGAAGCCCGGTAACGGGTGAAGCTGACTGGTACTAATAGGCCGAGGGCTTGTCCTCAGTTGCTCGCGTCCACTGTGTTAGTTCTGAAATAACGAACAGCTGTGTCCATGCCAGCGTTCAAATTTCATAGTGTTTCGGTGGTCATAGCGTTAGGGAAACGCCCGGTTACATTCCGAACCCGGAAGCTAAGCCTTTCAGCGCCGATGGTACTGCAGGGGGGACCCTGTGGGAGAGTAGGACGCCGCCGAACAATCATTGTGAAAAGCCCCGTACCGGGTATCCGGTACGGGGCTTTTTGCGTTTACGGCCCCCTACCATTCGGCGAGGTAGCTTTTGAGGCAAGTCGGCCGTGGAGGTCCTCCTGGGGGTGCCCGGCCAGCGTAGCCAGGGCAGGGCACCCGCTAGAGGCGGCCGGCGGCCTTGAGGGACAGGTAGGCGTCGGCCAGGGCCGGGGCGAGGGTGTCCGGGGTGGCGTCGACCACGTGGACGCCGTGGCGGGAGAGCTGGTCGGCGGTGCGGCGGCGCTGGGCCTGGGCCTGGGTGCCGGCCGCGGCCTCGTAGACCGCGTCCACGCTGCCGCGGGACTTCGCCATCTCCGCCACGTGCGGGTCGGCGACCGAGGCCAGCAGGACCGTGTGGCGCTGAGTGAGCCGGGGGAGCAGCGGGAGCAGGCCCTCTTCGATCGGGGCCGCGTCCAGGCTCGTCAGGAGCACGACCAGGGACCGCCGCGGGGCGTTGCGCAGGACGGTGGAGACCAGGGTGCGGGCGTCCGTCTCGACCAGTTCGGGTTCGAGTGACGCCATCGCGTTGACGAAGGACGGGAGGACGTCGGCCGCCGCGCGTCCCTGCACCTGGGCGCGGGGGCGGCGGTCGTGGGCCAGCAGGTCCACGCGGTCGCCGGCGCGGGTGGCGAGGGCGGCGAGGAGCAGGGCCGCGTCCATCGCCGAGTCCAGGCGGGGGGCGTCGCCGACACGGCCCGCCGAGGTGCGGCCGGTGTCGAGACAGATCAGGATGTGCCGATCGCGTTCGGGGCGCCAGGTGCGGACGGCCACCTTCGGCCGGCGGGCGGTGGCGCGCCAGTCGATGGAGCGGGTGTCGTCGCCGGGAACGTAGTCGCGGAGGCTGTCGAACTCCGTTCCCTCACCGCGCGTCAGGACGCTGGTACGGCCGTCCAGTTCGCGCAGCCGGGCCAGCCGGGAGGGCAGGTGCTTGCGGCTGGTGAAGGGCGGCAGGACCCGGACCGTCCAAGGGGACGCGTGGGAGCCCTGACGGGCCCACAGGCCCAGCGGCCCGTACGACCGGATCGTGACGCGGTCCGCGTGGCGATCGCCGCGGCGGGTGGGGAGCAGACGGGTCGTCAGCCGGCGGCGCTCGCCCGCGGGGACGACCACCTCGTGACGGGAGGCCGCGGCCTCCGTGCCCGGCCGCCAGCTGCTCGGCGGCCAGGCGTCGCGGACGCGGGCGCGGAGCGTACGGCTGCCGGGGTTGGTGACGGTGAGGTGGACGTCCGCCGGTTCGCCGAGGCGGACCGAAGTGTCTCCCGAGCGGGCCAGCACGAGACTGCGGACCGGCGCCGCCAGGGCGTAGTCGACCGCGCAGGCCAGGGCGATCGGGCCGTTGACCGCGAGCATCCCCGTCCAGCTCGGTTCGAGGACGCCCACCGGAATGCTGCCGAGGGCCGCCAGCAGGGCGGCGCGTCCGGTGAGGGCCATCAGCGGGGGACGGGGACGTGGGAGAGGATCGCCGTGATGACGGCGTCGGCGGTGACACCCTCCATCTCGGCCTCCGGGCGCAGCTGGACGCGGTGGCGCAGGGTCGGCAGGGCGAGGGCCTTGACGTCGTCGGGGGTGACGTAGTCGCGGCCGGTGAGCCAGGCCCAGGCGCGGGCGGTGGCCAGCAGGGCGGTCGCGCCGCGGGGGGAGACACCGAGGGTGAGCGAGGGCGATTCGCGGGTCGCGCGGCAGATGTCGACGACGTAGCCGGCGATCTCGGGGGACACGGCGACCTTGGCGACGGCCTCGCGGGCCGCTGCGAGGTGGGCGGGGCCGGCGACCGCGCGGACACCGGCGGCGTGCAGGTCGCGGGGGTTGAAGCCGGCGGCGTGACGGGTCAGGACGCCGATCTCGTCCTCGCGGGAGGGCAGCGGGACCGTCAGCTTGAGCAGGAAACGGTCCAGTTGGGCTTCCGGCAGGGGGTACGTGCCCTCGTACTCGACCGGGTTCATGGTGGCGGCGACGAGGAAGGGCTCGGGGAGCCCCCGGGGCGTGCCGTCAACCGTGACCTGGCGTTCCTCCATCGCCTCCAGGAGGGACGACTGGGTCTTCGGGGGCGTGCGGTTGATCTCGTCCGCGAGGAGGAGATTGGTGAAGACCGGGCCGTTCTGGAAGGAGAACTCGGCGGTGCGGGCGTCGTAGACGAGTGAGCCGGTGACATCACTCGGCATCAGGTCGGGAGTGAACTGGACGCGCTTGGTGTCGAGTTCGAGGGAAGCGGCGAGGGCCCGTACGAGGAGGGTCTTCGCTACGCCCGGGACGCCTTCGAGGAGGACGTGGCCGCGGCACAGGAGCGCGACGACGAGACCGGTGACGGCCGAGTCCTGGCCGACCACGGCCTTGCCGATCTCGGTGCGGAGCGCTTCGAGGGAAGCGCGGGCGCTGTCCGCGGACACAGCCGTGGACTCGGTGGCCGGGTACGTCATGACGTACGGACCTCTCTTTCGAGGGCGTCGAGGTGGTCGGCGAGCGCGACGAGTGCCGCGTCGCCGGAGGGGGTGGGTCCGAAGAGGAGGGCGGTGACGTCCCGCGAGCCGTCCCGCGTACCGTCCGTGAGCCGGGCGGAGACCGCCGGGGCGAGGGTGGCGGGGTCGTGGGCCCGGGAGGGCGGTACGCCGGTGAGGGCGGCGAGGCGTTCGCGGCTGGCGGCGCGCAGCACGGTGGCGGCGCGGTCGCGGGCACCGGCCTTGCGGTAGAGGCGGGCGCGGCCTTCGGTGGCCTCGGAGGCGCGGATGACGACGGGCAGCCTCTCGGTGACGAGGGGGCCGAGCCGGCGGGCGCGCCACAGGGCCGCGAGGACGGCGGCCAGGAACAGCTGGAGGAGCGCCCAGGACCAGCCGGCGGGGACCAGGTCGAAGAGGCTCTTGTCCTCGTCCGCGTCCGGGTCGGAGTCCGCGAGGGACGGCATGTACCAGACGAGGTCCGGGCGGGAGCCGAGGAGTTGGAGTGCGAGGGAGGCGTTGCCCTCCTCGGCGAGGCTCTCGTTGAGGAGGATCGTCTCGGACCCGAGGAGGACCGTGTCGCCGCCGGTCCCTGCCGGGAGGGCGAGCAGGGTGGGGTGGCCGCCGCTGGGGTAGCAGCCGATCGCGCCCGGGAGGGTGGTGGCGTAGCGCAGGCCGCCGCCGGTCGCCGCGCGACCCGC
The DNA here is from genome assembly GCF_042871845.1 of Streptomyces sp. NPDC005533. NCBI lineage: Bacteria > Bacillati > Actinomycetota > Actinomycetes > Kitasatosporales > Streptomycetaceae > Streptomyces > Streptomyces sp. NPDC005533. Next base: position 4,127 of record NZ_JBIAJH010000008.1, read on the forward strand.
GGAGGTCGCGGCGGGCAGGGCGCAGTCGGGGGCCGGGGCGTCCGTGGTGGCGTCGCCCTGGGAGCGGACGCCGGGGGAGAGGTCGGCGAGGCCGTGGCTGCCGGGGGCGAGCAGGACGGTACGGCCGCCGGAGAGGTCGATGGCCGAGCGGATCGTACGGCGCTGGGTGCTGCCGAGCCGGTCGGGGTCCGTGACCAGGAGCGTGGTGCGGGGGCCGGTGGCCTCGGCGGCCTCGGCGGCGGTCGTCACGACGCGGGTGCTCACGCCGCGGGCCTTCAGGAGCTCGGCGACGGCCCGGCTGCCGAGGGGGTCGGCCGAACGGGGGTCGAGGTAGCCGTGGCGGGTGCCGGAGTTGAGGGCGGCCAGGATGACGACGCCGGTGGTGAGGACGGCCAGTGCGGTGAGGAGGCGGCGGGCTTGGTGGGTGCGGGTCGCCTTGCCGGCGGGGGTGGCGGAGGAGGGGGTGGTGGGGGAGGGGGTGGTGGGGCCGTCTGGTGCGGTACGCGTGGGGTGAGTGGGGACTGCCGTGGTCGTGGCCGCGGTCGTGGCTGCGGTCGTGGCCGCGGGCGTGCCGTCTGGGGGGTTGCCCGTGGGGGCGGTTTCGGCGGGGCCGGGCGCGCGCCGGGACGTCTCCTCGGACGCCGAACGTGACGAGAGGTCGGAGAGCTCGGCGGCAGTGCGTTCGGCGCCCTGCGGGGAGCGCCCCGACACACACCCGACCCCACCGAAACCGCCCTGGGGGTCGGAGGGGTCCGACTCGTGGGGGGATTGGTTCGGTGGGCTTGCGGGCTTGTCGGAGCCGCCTCGGGGGGCTGAGGGGGTGGGGTCCTGTGGGGGGTGCCACGGCATGCTCTTGTCCGAGCTTGCGGGGGGCGTCATGGGGTGGGTCCCGTCAGGAGGGGCTTCGTGGTGGTGAGGGTGAGGTCGAGGGTGCGGAGGCGGGCGTAGGTGTCGGCGTCGGCGGTGCGGCCGCCGTAGGTGACGTCGTCGAAGGCGCGGGCGGCGGCGCGCAGGTCCTCGGCGTGGGCCGGGAGGGAGACGGCGGCTTCGGCGGCCGCCTCGTCGGCGGTGCGGCCCGGGCGGGGGTCCAGGAGGGTGCGTTCCTCCAGGGAGCGGACGACGGCGCGCATGCGTTCCTGGACGGCTTCGGTCCACCGGCCGGCGGCGGCGTGGGCGTCGGCGGCCCTGCGGTGGTCGGCGGCGCTGCGGACGCCGTCGTCGAAGAGGGTGCCCGGGGAGGTGGGGGTGCGCCGGGGGGAGCCCAGGCGCCACCACAGCGCGACGGCCGCAAGGGCGACCAGGAGGAGGACGGCGATCAGGCCGACGGGGCCTCCGGGGGTGGCCCCGGAGGCGGCGCCGAACAGGTCGTCGAGCCAGTCGAAGAACGCGCGGATCGCGCGGTCCAGCGGGCTCGGGTCGTTCTCGTGGTACATCGGCTTGGACAGCTCGCGCTCGGCCGCCTCACGGGCGGCTTCGCGCGGTGTCGTCACCGGTGGGACGTCCGCGAGCATCACCCGTAGTTCTCGACGCCGGCCGCCCGGGCGAGCTCCAGGTCGAGGCCCTCGCGCCGGATGCGCTGGTCGACGTAGAGGAGGACGGTGACGCCGGACTGGAACGGCATCACGATGGTCTGCGCGATGATCAGGCCGATGGCGGAGAGGATCAGCGTCCCCCAGGCGGTCTGGCCGGTGCCGTCCGTGACGGCGTCCAATCCGCCGCCGAAGGCGATGAGGCCGGCCCACTGGAACGGGGTGACGATCATCGCCGCGAGCAGGAAGCCGATGAAGCCGGTCAGGAGCGTGATGCCGAAGACGCGCCACCAGGCGCCCTTGACCAGCTTCGAGGAGCGGGCGAAGGCCTTGAGGACGGTGCTCTTCTCCAGCATCAGCGCGGGCGAGGCCAGGCTGAACTTGATCCCCAGCCAGACGAGGAGGGGGAGCCAGACGACGAAGCCGAGGATGCCCAGGCCGATGCTGTCGGTGAGGATGCCGGGCAGGACCAGTACGGCGCCCATCACGAGGGCGCCGAGCGCCAGGAGCAGGGTGAGCCCGGCCAGGCGCAGCAACTGGGGGCGGGCGTCGCGCCAGGCGGCGGAGACCGTGGAGTGCTGGCCGAGTACCGCCCGGCTGAAGATCATGGTGAGCATCGCGGTGACCACGATGGTGCCGAGGACCTGGATGAACTGGGTCACGGCCGACGCCCCGAGGGTGCTGCCGAGGCTGTCGATCACCTGCTCGGCGGTGACGTCCTCGCTCGGCGCGAGGACGAGGTCCTTCAGCATGTACCTCTGTACGAAGACGCCGATCACCTGGACGACCGTGGCCACGACCAGGGTGATGGGCAGAACCGAACGCCAGTGCGTGCGCATGGTGGCGACCGCGCCGTCGAGGATCTCGCCCAGGCCCAGGGGGCGCAGGGGGATCACGCCGGGCTTGGCGGCCGGGGGGCTGCCCCATTGGCCGGGGCCGCCCGGGTAGCCGTACTGGGGGGCGTTCTGGCCTCCGTACGGGGTGTTCTGGGGCCGGCCCCAGCCTCCCGCGGCCGGCTGCGGCGGGGTCGGCGGGGTTTCGGGCGTGCCCGGGCTCGACCACTGGCCGGGCGGCGGCTGCTCGGCGGACCACTTGGGGTCGCCGGCGGGCCGGTCGGGCTGCTGTGCGCCGCCGTCGGTGCCGGGCTGGTCGGCGGGGGTTCCCGGCCGATCGCCGTCGGACGGAGAGGATCCGGGCGTAGCCCAGCCCGGAGAGTCGTTCATCGTCGCTCCTTCAGGTGCACCTGCTGCGGCGGGGGCGCTGGTCGCTGCCATCGTGCCACGTGGGGGGCCCGAACGGAGTAGGGGATTTGGCGGCCTCCGTGCCCCGGCCGTCCCCCCGGAACTCCGGCAGCCCTTACCTTCTAGTGTCGCCCGGATCCGGGGCAGACTGGTCGATCTGATCTCCACGCAGGTCGGAGGGGCGATTTCCAGCCCTTTTGGCTGTGGGACAGCTCACCGCCGGGTAACGATTAGCTAATGGGATGATGTCAACCATGAAGGGACGCGTCCTTGTCGTCGACGACGACACCGCGCTGGCCGAGATGCTCGGCATTGTGCTGCGTGGAGAAGGTTTTGAGCCGTCGTTCGTAGCGGACGGCGACAAGGCACTTGCTGCCTTCCGGGAGGCGAAGCCGGACCTGGTGCTGCTCGACCTCATGCTGCCCGGACGGGACGGCATAGAGGTGTGCAGGCTGATCAGGGCCGAGTCCGGTGTGCCGATCGTCATGCTCACCGCCAAGAGCGACACGGTCGACGTCGTCGTGGGCCTGGAGTCCGGGGCCGACGACTACATCGTCAAGCCGTTCAAGCCGAAGGAGCTGGTGGCCCGCATCCGGGCCCGTCTGCGCCGCTCGGAGGAGCCCGCGCCCGAGCAGCTGGCCATCGGTGACCTGGTCATCGACGTGGCCGGGCACTCGGTCAAGCGCGACGGCGCCTCGATCGCCCTGACCCCGCTCGAGTTCGACCTGCTGGTCGCCCTCGCGCGCAAGCCCTGGCAGGTGTTCACCCGCGAGGTGCTGCTGGAGCAGGTCTGGGGCTACCGGCACGCGGCGGACACCCGGCTGGTCAACGTGCACGTGCAGCGCCTGCGCTCCAAGGTGGAGAAGGACCCGGAGCGCCCCGAGATCGTCGTGACGGTGCGCGGTGTCGGCTACAAGGCCGGACCCAGCTGAGGTGCAGTCCGGCACCTCCGCCGCGTCCGGCAGCGGCCGCGGCGGCTCCCGCTGGCGCAGCCTCTGGGCCGGCCGGCCGTTCCAGGACGGAGCGCCCGGCAGCCCCGTGCTGCGGCTGTGCGTGCGCCTCGTACGCCGGCCGCTGGTTCCGGCCGTCCGGCTGTGGCGCCGCAACATCCAGCTCCGGGTGGTCGCCGCCACCCTGCTGATCTCGCTGGCGGTGGTCCTCGCCCTGGGCGTCGTCGTGATCGCCCAGGTCAGCAGGGGGCTGCTCGAGGCCAAGGAGCAGGCGGCGCAGAGCCAGGCGGCGGGCGGGTTCGCGGTCGCGCAGGAGAAGGCCAACGCCCCCGCGACCGTGGACGGGCCCGACGCCACCGACAACAAGGTCGGCCGGGACGCCAGCACCTGGATGAACTCCCTGGTCAAGCAGTTGGCCAGTGGCGGTCAGACCGCCTTCGAGGTCGTCGCGCTCGGCGCCGGCACCGGGGAGCAGACCCTGCCCGGGACGCAGGGCGTCAAGGGCGCCCGTGCCTCGGGCAACGTCGATCCGACCGCCAGCGTGCCCGTCAAGCTGCGCCGGGCCGTCAACCACGCCACCGGCGCCTTCAAGACCTTCTCGGAGATCCGCTACACGGCGGGGTCCGGGGACAAGGCCCCCGAGCCGGCCCTGGTCGTGGGCAAGCGGCTCACCGACATCAACGGGGACCCGTACGACCTGTACTACCTCTTCCCGCTCACGCAGGAGCAGGAGTCCCTCAACCTGATCAAGGTCACCATCGTGACCGCGGGCCTGTTCGTCGTCGTCCTGTTGTGCGGCATCGCCTGGCTCGTCGTACGCCAGGTGGTGACCCCCGTGCGGATGGCCGCCGGGATCGCCGAGCGGCTCTCGGCCGGGCGGCTCCAGGAGCGGATGAAGGTCACCGGCGAGGACGACATCGCGCGCCTGGGCGAGGCCTTCAACAAGATGGCGCAGAACCTCCAGCTGAAGATCCAGCAGCTGGAGGAGCTGTCGCGGATGCAGCGCCGGTTCGTCTCGGACGTCTCGCACGAGCTGCGCACGCCGCTGACGACGGTCCGGATGGCGGCCGACGTCATCCACGACGCCCGGGTCGACTTCGACCCGATCACCGCGCGCTCGGCCGAGCTGCTCGCCGGTCAGCTCGACCGCTTCGAGTCGCTCCTCGCCGACCTGCTGGAGATCAGCCGCTTCGACGCGGGGGCCGCGGCCCTGGAGGCCGAGCCGATCGACCTGCGGGAGGTCGTACGCCGTGTCATCGACGGGGCCGAGCCGCTCGCCGAGCACAAGGGGACGCGGATCCGCGTCCTCGGCGACACCCAGCCGGTCATCGCCGAGGCCGACTCGCGGCGCGTGGAGCGGGTGCTGCGCAACCTCGTCGTCAACGCCGTGGAGCACGGCGAGGGCCGCGACGTGGTGGTCCGGCTGGCGTCCGCGGGCGGGGCCGTCGCCGTCGCCGTACGGGACTACGGCGTCGGGCTGAAGCCCGGTGAGGCCACCCGCGTCTTCAACCGCTTCTGGCGGGCCGACCCGGCGCGGGCGCGTACGACCGGCGGGACCGGCCTCGGCCTGTCCATCGCCGTCGAGGACGCCCGGCTGCACGGCGGCTGGCTCCAGGCCTGGGGCGAGCCCGGCGGCGGCTCGCAGTTCCGGCTGACCCTGCCGCGCACCGCCGACGAGCCGCTGCGGGGCTCTCCCATCCCGCTGGAACCCGAGGATTCCCGGGCGAACCGGGCCAGGGCCGCCGCCGAGGCCGCGGGCCGGACGGCGGACCGTCCGGCCGCGGACCCCGGCGACCGCTCGCCGATACCGCCGCGGTCGCCGGTCACCGCGCCGGTGCCCGCCGACCCGACGGCCCTGCCGGGGAACGGGGCCCGGGTGGTGGCCCGCCCGGCCGAGCAGGCACAACAGGAGGATCGAGCCGATGGACGCTGAGCCCGACGACGCGCGGCCCGGGGGCGGCGCGCGGGTACGGGGCCGGCGGCTGCGCACCCTGCGGGCGTACGCCTTCGGCGCGGCCGGGCTGCTGCTCGCCGGCTGCGCCTCGATGCCCGACCACGGCGAGATCCGCCCGGTGCAGGCCTCGCAGGGCGTCGACTCGCAGGTCCGCGTGTTCGGCGTACCGCCCGCCGACAAGGCGAGCGCGGCCGACATCGTCGACGGCTTCCTGGAGGCGATGACCAGCGACGACCCGCAGCTGGAGACCGCCCGCAAGTACCTCACCGAGGAGGCCGCGAAGAGCTGGCGGCCCGGCTCCGCCGTCACCGTGCTCTCCTCCGGCCTGGACCGGGTCTCGATCCGTGGCGAGAAGGACCCGGACGGGCCCCGCTGGAAGGTGACCGGCACGAAGCTCGCGACCGTCGACGAGCGCAGCGCGTACCAGCCGCAGACCGGCGGCGAGAAGTACGAGGAGTACCTCCAGCTCGTCCAGGACGAGGACAAGCAGTGGCGGATCTCGTCGCCGCCCAACGGCCTCGTGCTCAGCGAGTCGGACTTCCAGCGCATCTACATGCCGGTCAACAAGTACTACTTCGCGGGCGGCACGCTCGTCGCGGACCCGGTGTACGTGCGCCAGCGCACCGACCCGGATTCGCGGATGGACCCGACGACGCAGACGGTGCAGTCGCTGCTCGCCGGGCCGTCCCGGTGGCTCGGCCCCGTCGTCGAGTCCAGCTTCCCCACCGGCACGGAACTGCGGGAGGGCACCAAGTCCCTTTCGTACGACGGCCAGAACACGCTGCGGGTGCCGCTCAACGACAAGGCCGCCAACGTCGCCCAGCCGCAGTGCAAGAAGATGGCCACCCAACTCCTCTACACGGTCAAGGACCTGACGGGCTCCCGGCTCGACCAGGTCGAGATCCTGCGTTCCGACGACAAGTCGTCCTCGCTGTGCTCGGTGACCGAGCTGAGCGCGGCCGCGATCGCCAACCGGCCCCGGATTCCCGACTACCAGTACTTCGTCGACAACGAGAAGCGGCTGGTCCGGATGAAGCTGGACGTGACCAGCGAGGAACAGCAGCGGGCCGAGGTGGTGCCGGGGCCGCTGACCACGCTGCCGGCCTTCAAGGTCGGCTCGGCGGCCGTGACCTACGACGAGCGGCGGGCGGCCGTGGTCTCCGAGGACGGGCACGGGCTGTACGTGGTGCCCCTGGTGGGCGGCGGTCCCATGCCGCAGCCGCTGCCGGTCGGCAAGGGCAGCACGCTGACGGCGCCCAGCTGGGACGCGGCCGGCGACCTGTGGGTCGCGGACGGCGATGCGCAGCACCCGGGGCTGTGGCGGGTGCCGGGCGGGGCCGGGACCCCCGAGAAGGTGCAGGTGGCCGGGCTGGACGGCGCGCGGATCGCCTCGCTGAAGGCCTCCTCCGACGGGGTGCGGATCGCGCTCCTCGTGGAGAAGGGCAGCCGCAAGAACCTGTACGTGGGGCGGATCGAACGGCCCGACGCCAACGGCGACTCCTCGGCGGTGTCGGTGCGCGAGCTGCGCCCGGCCGCCCCGCAGATGGCGGACGTGACGACGATGAGCTGGGCGCCGCACGGGCGGCTGCTCGTGGTGGGCCGGGAGAGCGGCGGCGTGCAGCAGGCCCGCTACATGCTGGCGGACGGCTCGATGGTCGCGGCGAGCCTGCCGGGGGCGGCCGGGCTGTCCGCGGTCGCGGCCGCCGCCTCGGAGGACGAGTCGAAGCCGAAGCCGGTGGTGGCGTACTCCGAGGACGGGATCGTGTACCTGCCTCCGGGTGCGCAGTGGCGCACGGTGGCGGCGGGCGGCCGGGCTCCGGTGTACCCGGGCTGAGCTGCGGCTACGGGGCGACGCGGGCTCGGCCGCGACCGCGTCCACAGGGGTGGCGGGCTCCGGCGGGGTCCGTCACTGTGGAGGGGTGCGCGGGTGGTGGCAGGAGCTGGCCGGGCTGGTCCTGCCGGTCGACTGCGCCGGCTGCGGAGCGGTCCGGGTGCTGGTGTGCGCGGGCTGCCGGCAGGCGCTCAGCGGGGCCGGTGCGGGGCCGGTGCGGCCTTCTCCGCGCCCCGGGGGCCTGCCGGTGGTGCAGGCCGCCGCCGTCTACGACGGGGGCGTACGGGCCCTCCTGCTGGCCCACAAGGAGCGCGGGGCGCTTCCGTTGGCCGGGGTGCTCGGCGAGGCCCTGGCGGCAGCCGTCCTCGCGGGCGGCCCGGTCCGCGCGGGCCCGGCTCCGGCGGAAGTGGCCCTGGTGCCGGTGCCGTCGGCGCGCCGGCAGGTCCGGGCGCGCGGCCACGATCCGGCGCGCCGGATCGCCCTGGCGGCCGCAGGGCGGCTGCGACGGGCCGGTGTTCCGGCGCGCGTGGCGCCCGTACTGCGGCTGCGGCGGGCGGTGGCGGACCAGGCGGGGCTCGGGGCCCGGCAGCGCCGGGAGAACCTCGCGGGGGCGCTGGCGGTGGGCCGGGACGGGGTGCGGCTGACGGCCGGGGCCGAGATCGTGCTCGTGGACGACCTGATCACCACCGGGGCGACGCTGGCGGAGGCGGCCCGGGCGGTGCGCGCGGCCGGGCTGACCCCGGGCCCCGGGGACGCGCTGAGGGCGGCGGTGGTCGCCGCGCCCGCGGACTCCTTCGGGCGGCTTCCCGGGGCGGTGCCCCGGCGGCCCGCCACGCGTACAGATCGAAAATCTCGTGAATAGATTTGGAACTGGCGGGGAAGGCCCATCGTTGCAGGTAGTAAGAGGGAACAGCCACTTGACTGGAAGTACATTCCGGTAGCGGGTGCCGACAACCGTCATAGAGGGATATGTTCGGTTGTAAGGAACTCAGGAGGCTGTCTCTCGACTCCGAAGTCGGTGGGGTGTCGATCTTGCCGATGGGGGAGGAGGAGGTGAAAGTCGCCAAGTCCGAGGCTCCGGCCTTCACCGGAGTCTGGTGCGAAAGGGAGACGCTTCGCCCCGTCGGGCGGAGCTATCCGGGAACGGAGTTCTGCGTGGACATCGTCGTCAAGGGCCGCAAGACCGAAGTGCCCGAGCGGTTCCGCAAGCACGTGGCCGAGAAGCTGAATCCGGAGCGGATCCAGAAGCTCGACGCCAAGGTGATCAGCTTGGACGTCGAGGTGTCCAAGGAGCACAACCCGCGGCAGGCCGACCGTTCCGACCGCGTGGAGATCACCCTGCATTCGCGGGGCCCGGTGATCCGGGCCGAGGCCGCCGCCGCCGACCCGTACGCGGCGCTCGACCTCGCTCAGGACAAGCTGGAGGCCCGGCTGCGCAAGCAGCACGACAAGCGCTACACCCGCCGTGGCAGCGGCCGGCTCTCGGCCGCGGAGGTCGCCGACGTCGTGCCGGGCGTCGCGTCGCTCAACGGCAGTGGCCAGGTGGTCACCGAGGAGAAGACGGACGGGGTTCCGATCACCCGGATCGGATCCATCGAGGTGCAGGGCGAAGGCCCGCTCATCGTCCGCGAGAAGACGCACTCGGCCGCACCCATGTCGCTCGACCAGGCTCTGTACGAGATGGAACTGGTCGGCCACGACTTCTATCTGTTCGTCGACTCCGAGACGAAGCTGCCCAGCGTGGTCTACCGGCGTCACGCGTACGACTACGGCGTCATCCACGTGAACCCCGACGGTGCCTCCAGCTCGGAGGAGCCGCGAGGCGGCGCCGGCGGCGCGCTCGGCGGCTGAACCGAACCATTCGTTGCCCCCGCGGGGACGCTCCGGCGTCCGCGCGGGGGCACCTGCATGACGGGTATTGCGCCAGGCGGGTCCTGGACGACCCCCCGCGCCGTGGCGCGGGCATGGAATCATGGCGGGCAGTCAACCGGCTGCGGTGTGTGTCCGGTTGGCCCAGCAGCTCAGCACATGCAGGGGGAGGAACGATGGCGGACAGCTTCGGGCCGGTGCGCGGTGACGACGGCGCGGGCTGCCGTGGCGCGGACCGGCCGGCGGAGTCCGGCGCCGCGCCGGCCGGTGAACCGATCCGGGTGCTCGTGGTCGACGACCACGCGCTCTTCCGGCGGGGGCTGGAGATCGTCCTCGCGCAGGAGGAGGACATCCAGGTCGTCGGTGAGGCCGGGGACGGCGCGGAGGCGGTGGACAAGGCGGCCGACCTGCTGCCGGACATCGTCCTGATGGACGTGCGGATGCCCCGGCGCGGCGGGATCGAGGCGTGCACCTCGATCAAGGAGGTGGCCCCCTCCGCGAAGATCATCATGCTGACGATCAGCGACGAGGAGGCGGACCTCTACGACGCGATCAAGGCGGGCGCGACCGGGTACCTCCTCAAGGAGATCTCGACGGACGAGGTGGCCACGGCGATCCGCGCGGTCGCCGACGGCCAGTCCCAGATCAGCCCGTCGATGGCGTCGAAGCTGCTCACCGAGTTCAAGTCGATGATCCAGCGCACCGACGAGCGCCGGCTCGTGCCGGCGCCGAGGCTCACGGACCGGGAGCTGGAGGTCCTCAAGCTGGTGGCCACGGGCATGAACAACCGCGACATCGCGAAGGAGTTGTTCATCTCCGAGAACACCGTGAAGAACCACGTCCGCAACATCCTGGAGAAGCTGCAGCTGCACTCCCGGATGGAGGCCGTGGTCTACGCGATGCGCGAGAAGATCCTCGAAATCCGCTGACCCGCGCAGGCCGGGCGCCCGACCGAGCGCCCTACCAACCGAGAGCCCGGCCAACCGACCGTCCGGCCGCCCGAAGCCCGGCCCCGCGAGGGCCCGCTACAGCGCGGCGAGCTCCGCCGTGACGGCCGCCGCCTCCGCGGGCGAGCCCGCGCGCTCGACCCGTACGTCCTCGCAGCCGACCCACTCCGCCGCCTCCCGCAGGGCCAGCGCCATCGGGCCGGCCGCCTTCGGGGAGGTCAGCGAGAGCTGCCGGGCGACCAGCGTGCGGCCCTCGCGGGCCGGGTCCACGCGGCCCTGGAGCCGGCCGCCCGCCAGCAGCGGCATCGCGAAGTACCCGTGAATCCGCTTGGGCTTGGGGACGTACGCCTCCAGGCGGTGGGTGAAGCCGAAGATCCGCTCCGTGCGGGGGCGGTCCCAGACCAGGGAGTCGAAGGGCGACAGCAGCGTCGTGCGGTGGCGGCCCCGGGGGGCCGTCGCGAGGGCGGCGGGATCCGCCCAGGCGGGCTTGGCCCAGCCCTCGACCTCGACCGGGACGAGCCCGGAGTCGGCGATCACCGCGTCGACCTGTTCCCCCTTGAGGCGGTGGTAGTCCGCGATGTCGGCGCGCGTGCCGACGCCCAGGGACCGGCCGGCGAGGGCGACCAGGCGGCGCAGGCACTCGCGGTCGTCCAGGTCGTCGTGGAGGAGCGCGTCCGGAACGGCCCGCTCGGGCAGGTCGTAGACCCGCTTCCAGCCGCGGCGTTCGCTGCACACCACCTCACCGGTGTCGAGGAGCCACTCCACCGCGATCTTGGTCTCGGACCACTCGAACCATTCGCCGCCGTTCTTCGCCCCGCCCAGTTCGGTGGAGGTCAGCGGGCCGTCGGCCGTCAGCCGGTCCAGGACCGCCCGCGTCGAGCGCTCCTTGTCCCGGAGGACGTGCCACCGGTGGCCGCGCGCCCGGCGGGCCCGGCGGCGGAAGGCGAAATGCGGCCATTCCTCGATGGGCAGGACGCAGGCCGCGTGCGACCAGTACTCGAAGGCGTGACGGTCGGACCAGTACGCCCGCTCCACGGCGTCACGGCCGACCGCGCCGAGCCGTGCGTACGGGATCAGCTCGTGCGAGCGGGCCAGTACGGAGATCGTGTCCAGCTGTACGGCGCCCAGGTGGCGCAGGACCCCGCGCACGCCTCCGCGGCGGTCGGGCGCACCGAGGAAGCCCTGTGCGCGCAGGGCGATCCGGCGGGCGTCGTCGGCGGAGAGGGAGAGCGCAGTCATGTCCGCACCCTAGGCGGGGCCACTGACAGCGGGCAGGTAGGGCAGCCGGGAGGGCAGACCGAGGTCGGAGGGGAGCAGGGCGCCGACCCAGCAGTCGCGGGAGGTGCCCCGCTGCTCGATGCCCGCCCGCAGGACGCCCTCGACCTGGAAGCCGGCCTTCTCGGCCACGGCCTTCGAGCCCGCGTTGCCCACCTCGGCCCGCCATTCCAGCCGGGTGACGCCGAGCGCGGTGAAGGCCCAGCGGGCGACGGCCGTCACGGCCTCCGTCATGTGGCCCCGGCCGCGGTGTTCCTTCACCGCCCAGTAGCCGATCTCGTACGACCCGGCGCCGTACACGTGCACGCCGACGGCCGCGACCAGCGGGCCCGCGGCGCCGAGGCGGACGGCGAAGGGGTAGCTCGTGTCCTCGCGCCAGCCGTTCGGTACGAGCTCGTTCACGAAGACGTGCGCGTGCTCGCGCTCGTACGGGGAGGGGACCTGGGTCCAGCGCTGGATGTCCGGGTCCTGGGCCGCCGCGTGGACCTCGTCCTCGTCCGCAGGGGCGAAAGGCCGCAGTACCAGCCGGTCCGTGGTGAGAGTGATGGGCTCCATGAACGGATTCTGCTGCCGCCGGGGCGCCCCGGGCGAACACTTTTCGGGAATCCCCCCGGGGGATGCGGCACCTTCCGTGTGCCCCGTACGTTCTCAATCCGGGCACCCGTGCCCCCATGGGAACGGCGGACCTCCCGACGTGGCCACGTCCTCGCTTACGATGGCCGTTGCGGTGGGGCCCACCTGCCGTGCCCGCGGTACGCACAGTGCCCAGGCCCGACCGGCAAGGAGACAAACCTCGGTGTCCGTCTTCAACAAGCTCATGCGTGCAGGCGAAGGCAAGATCCTGCGCAAACTGCACCGCATCGCGGACCAGGTCAACTCCATCGAAGAGGACTTCGTCAACCTCTCCGACGCCGAGTTGCGCGCGCTCACGGACGAGTACAAGCAGCGCTTCCAGGACGGCGAGAGCCTGGACGACCTGCTGCCCGAGGCCTTCGCGACCGTTCGCGAGGCGGCCAAGCGCGTCCTCGGCCAGCGGCACTACGACGTCCAGATCATGGGTGGCGCGGCGCTGCACCTCGGCTACGTGGCCGAGATGAAGACCGGTGAGGGCAAGACCCTCGTCGGCACGCTGCCGGCGTACCTGAACGCGCTGTCCGGCAAGGGCGTCCACCTGATCACGGTGAACGACTACCTCGCCGAGCGCGACTCCGAGCTGATGGGCCGGGTCCACAAGTTCCTCGGCCTGGAGGTCGGCTGCATCCTGGCGAACATGTCGCCGGCGCAGCGCCGCGAGCAGTACAACGCCGACATCACCTACGGCACCAACAACGAGTTCGGCTTCGACTACCTGCGCGACAACATGGCGTGGTCCCGGGACGAGCTCGTCCAGCGCGGCCACAACTTCGCCGTGGTCGACGAGGTCGACTCGATCCTCGTCGACGAGGCCCGCACCCCGCTGATCATCTCCGGCCCCGCCGACCAGGCCACGAAGTGGTACGGCGACTTCGCGAAGCTCGTGACCCGCCTGACCAAGGGCGAGGCCGGCCAGCCGCTGAAGGGCATCGAGGAGACCGGCGACTACGAGGTCGACGAGAAGAAGCGCACCGTCGCCATCCACGAGAGCGGCGTCGCCAAGGTCGAGGACTGGCTCGGCATCGAGAACCTCTACGAGTCGGTGAACACCCCGCTCGTCGGTTACCTCAACAACGCGATCAAGGCCAAGGAGCTCTTCAAGGTCGACAAGGACTACGTCGTCATCGACGGCGAAGTCATGATCGTCGACGAGCACACCGGCCGTATCCTCGCCGGCCGCCGCTACAACGAGGGCATGCACCAGGCGATCGAGGCGAAGGAAGGGGTGGACATCAAGGACGAGAACCAGACCCTCGCCACGATCACCCTGCAGAACTTCTTCCGCCTCTACTCGAAGCTGTCGGGCATGACCGGTACGGCCATGACCGAGGCCGCCGAGTTCCACCAGATCTACAAGCTCGGTGTCGTCCCGATCCCGACCAACCGCGACATGGTCCGCAAGGACCAGCCGGACCTGATCTACCGGACCGAGGTCGCGAAGTTCGCCGCCGTCGTCGACGACATCGCGGAGAAGCACGAGAAGGGCCAGCCGATCCTCGTCGGTACGACGTCGGTCGAGAAGTCCGAGTACCTCTCCCAGCAGCTCTCCAAGCGCGGCATCCCGCACGAGGTGCTCAACGCCAAGCAGCACGACCGTGAGGCGACGATCGTCGCCCAGGCCGGCCGCCGCGGCGCGGTCACCGTCGCCACGAACATGGCCGGCCGCGGTACGGACATCAAGCTCGGCGGCAACCCGGACGACCTCGCCGAGGCCGAGCTGCGCCAGCGCGGCCTGGACCCGGAGGAGCACATCGAGGAGTGGGCGCACGCCCTGCCCGAGGCGCTCACCCGGGCCGAGGCGGCCGTGAAGGCCGAGTTCGAGGAGGTCAAGGAGCTCGGCGGGCTGTACGTGCTGGGCACCGAGCGCCACGAGTCGCGCCGCATCGACAACCAGCTGCGCGGCCGCTCCGGCCGTCAGGGCGACCCGGGCGAGTCCCGCTTCTACCTGTCGCTGGGCGACGACCTGATGCGCCTGTTCAAGGCGCAGACGGTCGAGCGCGTCATGGCGATGGCGAACGTGCCGGACGACGTGCCGATCGAGAACAAGATGGTGACGCGCGCGATCGCGTCGGCCCAGTCGCAGGTCGAGACCCAGAACTTCGAGACGCGCAAGAACGTCCTGAAGTACGACGAGGTCCTCAACAGCCAGCGCGAGGTCATCTACCGGGAGCGCCGCCGCGTCCTGGAGGGCGAGGACCTCCAGGAGCAGGTCCGCTTCATGATGGACGACACCATCGACGCGTACATCGCGGCCGAGACCGTCGAGGGCTTCGCCGAGGAGTGGGACCTGGAGCGCCTGTGGGGCGCCTTCAAGCAGCTCTACCCGGTGAAGGTCACCATCGAGGAGCTGGAGGAGGCCGCGGGCGACCGCGCGGGCATCACCGCCGAGTTCATCGCGGAGTCCGTCAAGGACGACATCCACGAGCAGTACGAGGCGCGTGAGAAGACGCTCGGCTCCGAGATCATGCGCGAGCTGGAGCGGCGCGTGGTCCTGTCGGTGCTCGACCGCAAGTGGCGTGAGCACCTGTACGAGATGGACTACCTGCAGGAGGGCATCGGCCTGCGGGCGATGGCCCAGAAGGACCCGCTGGTCGAGTACCAGCGCGAGGGCTTCGACATGTTCAACGCCATGCAGGAGGGCATCAAGGAGGAGTCCGTCGGCTACCTGTTCAACCTGGAGGTCCAGGTCGAGCAGCAGGTCGAGGAGCTTCCGGTGCAGGACGCGGCGCCGTCGCTGACGAAGGAGCCGGCGGCGGCCGGGGCCGGGCGTCCGGAGATCCGGGCGAAGGGGCTGGACGCTCCGCAGCGGCCGGACCGGCTGCACTTCTCGGCGCCGACCGTGGACGGCGAGGGCGGTGTCGTCGAGGGCGACTTCGACAGTGACGCCGTCGGTGGCGAGGGCGACGGGATGACGCGGGCCGAGCGGCGCAAGGCGCAGAAGGCCGCCGGGGGGCGTCGCCGGAAGAAGTAACCCTCCGCCGGGTCGAGACATGCGGCCGGGGCCGGACACCGTCGGGTGTCCGGCCCCGGCCGCGTTGTGCCGGGTGCCGGGTGCCGTGGGTCCCCGATGGTCAGGGGCGGGGGCCCCGGAGTTCCACCGCCGCGCAGCGCCAGCGGAGGTCCGGGCCCTGTTCCAGGCGGAAGGCCATGGCGGTGAGGCGGTCGCCCGTGGCGATGCGGGCGAAGGCCTCGATGACGCCCGGGCCGGGGGTGAAGCGGCCGCACTGGCGGATGACCGGGCGGAGGCGGTCGTGGAGGGGCCCTGCGGGGGCCAGGGTGACCAGCTGCTGGTACGCGGGGCCGACGGTGTGGCCCAGGAGCGAGTGGACCGGGCGGCGGCCGCTGACGACCGCCAGGAGGTGTTCGGCGAACCAGTGGTGCGGGCCGAGCCGCAGCGTGCGCGGGGGGCCCGCCGGGCGCCGCGGGTCGCGCCGTCCGGCGGGCCGGGTGCGGGCGCGGCCGCCCGGCCGGCGGCTCCCGTCGTTGCCGATCGTGCCGCGCGTCGTCGTGTCCATCGCGATCTGCCCCCGAACAGGCCGGGCCCGGAGCGGTACCGGGCGGTAACTTGATGGGGATCTTCTACGGTCGCCGAACACGCTCCGCAACCACCCGCGGAGCCGGGCGGAACGCCGCCCCCGTTCACCTATCCGAGTGCGCGCCCGTCCCTCCCCGGGTCCGTACCGGCCGCGCACGGGGGCGGGGTTGACGGCCGCGGGTCCGGGTGCGGCACCTCGAAGGGGTACCGACTCCGTCACCCTGGCGGACCGTGCGAGTCGTATCCTGGGGGAGTTTTCCGACTACCGAAAGCAGCCGGCCATGCGTGTGTACGTCCCTTTGACCCTCTCCGGGCTCGCCGAGGTGCACAAGGCGGGTGAGCTGGGCCCCGCCCCGCTGCGGGCGTACGCCGTCACCCCCGGGCTCCGCGAGTGGTACGTGTCGGACGACATCGAGGAGCTGGAGTACGCGGCCCTGAACCGGGCCGCCGTCGCCTCCCTGCGGCTGCTCGCCGCCGACGCGGACGCCCCGCGCCGCCGCGTCGTCGTCGCCCTCGACGTCGACGACAAGGCCGCCACCGCCACCCCCGGGGTCGACGAGGCCACCCTCGGCCAGGTGACCCTGACCGCGGCCGTACGGCTCACCGTGGCCGCCGCCGTGCACGTGGACGACGATGACGCCGAAGCGGACGTGGCCGCCGCCGCGCAGGCCCTGCCCGCCGCAGACGGCGGCGATGCGGACGCCCGGTTCGTCGTCGACGGAGCCGAGGACCACGAACTGCTGTGGTTCGGCGTGCAGGAGATCCCGGGGCTGCTCAAGTGACCGGACACCACATCGTCTGGGACTGGAACGGCACCCTCCTCCACGACATCGACGCCGTCATCGTCGCGACCAACGCCTCCTTCGCGGAGCTCGGCTTCGCGCCGATCACCCTGGAGACCTACCGCGACCTGTACGTCGTACCGGTGCCGAAGTTCTACGAGCGCCTCATGGGGCGGCTGCCCACCGACGAGGAGTGGGTGGTCATGGACGAGGCCTTCCACCGGCACTACTGGGCCGCGGCCGAGGACGCCGGGCTCGCCGAGGGCGCCCGCGAGCTGCTCCAGGAGTGGCAGCGGGACGGGCTCACCCAGTCCCTGCTGTCGCTCGCGCCCCACGAGAAGCTCGTGCCCCTGGTCCGGACCCACGGGATCGACCACCACTTCCTGCGCGTCGACGGGCGGACCGGTCCCTCGCACACGTCGAAGGCGGGACACCTCGTACGCCACCTGACCGCCCTGGACGGGACGGGCGTGACGGCCGACCGTACGGTCCTCATCGGAGACGCCGTGGACGATGCGCTGGCCGCCGCCCACGTCGGCGCCCGGGCGGTGCTCTACACGGGTGGTTCGCACAGTCGCAGCAGTCTGGAATCGGCCGGTGTGCCGGTCGTGGACACCCTGGCCGAGGCCGTACTGACAGCTCGCGAGCTGGCCGAATACTGACTGGACAGGCCCGCTGCACGGACAGCCGTGCCGCGTCGCTGGCCAGACTGTCAAAGTTTCACCCCAAGATTTATACAGATGCAGCGAATGACGACCTGGGGGTAGGTCGGGATAGCCTTGTACCCGTGATCAGCGCGATAGTCATCGGGGGCACTGGAGCCTCCGGCCTGCGCCCGGCGCACGACCGTGCCCGGGCCTTCGCTGATCCCCGCCACCGGGACCTCCAGCCGATCTTGGCTCATTCCCTCCCGGTCGGCTCTCTCGACGGCATAGCGTCGATCCCGAACGGACACCGACTCCCCGCCCGCGGGACTGTGCCATTCCCTTCCTTCACCTACGTCACGCAATGGCGCGCGACAGGAGCCAGAGGACATGCAGACCAAGCTGGACGAAGCAAAGGCCGAGCTGCTCGCACGGGCGGCCCGGGTAGCTGAGCACAGCCCGGCCGGGGGGCTACTTCCGACTGGGTCCGAGCAGGGAGAGCGTCCAGACCAGGACGCGGTCCTCTCCTACCTCCAGCGCTACTACCTGCACACGGCACCCGAGGACCTCACGGACCGGGACCCGGTCGACGTGTTCGGAGCCGCGCTCTCCCACTACCGGCTCGCCGAGAACCGGCCGCAGGGCACCGCGAACGTGCGCGTGCACACCCCGACGGTCGAGGAGAACGGCTGGACCTCCAGCCACTCCGTCGTCGAGGTGGTCACCGACGACATGCCCTTCCTCGTGGACTCCGTGACGAACGAGCTGTCCCGCCAGGGCCGCGGCATCCACGTCGTGATCCACCCGCAGGTCGTCGTCCGCCGTGACGTCACCGGCAAGCTGATCGAGATCCTCGGCCCCGACTGCGACGCCCACGGTCCCCGTACCTCGCGCCCCCACGACTCCCTCGTCGAGTCCTGGATCCACGTCGAGATCGACCGCGAGACCGACCGCGCCGACCTCAAGCAGATCACCGCCGACCTGCTGCGCGTCCTGTCCGACGTACGCGAGTCCGTCGAGGACTGGGAGAAGATGCGCGACGCCGCGCTGCGCATCGCCGAAGGCCTGCCCGAGGAGCCCACCGCCCCGGACCTGCGCGAGTACGAGCTCGAAGAGGCCCGTGAGCTGCTGCGCTGGCTCGCCGACGACCACTTCACCTTCCTCGGCTACCGCGAGTACAACCTCGTCGACGGCGACTCCCTGTCCGCCGTGCCCGGCACCGGCCTCGGCATCCTGCGCTCCGACCCGCACCACAGCGGCAAGGACGACGGCCACCCCGTCTCGCCGTCCTTCAACCGGCTGCCGGCCGACGCCCGCGCCAAGGCCCGCGAGCACCGCCTGCTGGTGCTGACCAAGGCCAACAGCCGCTCCACCGTGCACCGCCCCTCGTACCTCGACTACGTGGGCGTCAAGAAGTTCGACGCCGACGGCAACGTCGTCGGCGAGCGCCGCTTCCTCGGCCTGTTCTCCTCCGCCGCGTACACCGAGTCCGTGCGCCGCGTCCCGGTCGTCCGCCGCAAGGTCGCCGAGGTCCTGGAACGCGCCGGCTTCTCGCCGTCCAGCCACGACGGCCGCGACCTGACGCAGATCCTGGAGACCTACCCGCGCGACGAGCTGTTCCAGACCCCGGTCGACCAGCTCCAGTCCATCGTCACCTCCGTCCTGTACCTCCAGGAGCGCCGCCGGCTGCGGCTGTACCTGCGCCAGGACGAGTACGGCCGCTACTACTCGGCCCTCGTCTACCTGCCCCGCGACCGGTTCACCACCGGCGTCCGGCTGCGCCTGATGGACATCCTGAAGGAGGAGCTCGGCGGCATCAGCGTCGACTTCACCGCCTGGAACACCGAGTCGATCCTCTCCCGCATCCACTTCGTCATCCGCGTCCCGCAGGGCACCGAGCTGCCCGGCCTGACCGACGGCGACGTCGAGCGCATCGAGAGCCGCCTCGTCGAGGCCGCCCGCTCGTGGGCCGACGGCTTCCAGGAAGCGCTGATCGCCGAATGCGGCGAGGAGCGCGCCGCGGAGCTGCTGCGCCGCTACGGCACCTCCTTCGCCGAGGGCTACAAGGCCGACCACTCGCCGCGCGCAGCCGTCGCCGACCTGGTCCACCTGGAGCGGCTCGCCGCCAGCGACCGCAAGTTCGCGCTCTCGCTGTACGAGCCGGTGGGCGCAGCCCCCGGCGAGCGCCGGTTCAAGATCTTCCGCACCGGCGAGCAGGTCTCGCTCTCCGCGGTCCTGCCGGTGCTGCAGCGCCTCGGCGTCGAGGTCACCGACGAGCGCCCGTACGAGCTGCGCCGTTCGGACCGGGTCAGCGCGTGGATCTACGACTTCGGCCTGCGGATGCCCCTGCCCACCGGGAGCGGTGACGCCGCGGCGGCCGGCTACCTCGGCGACGACGCCCGTGAGCGCTTCCAGGACGCCTTCGCCGCGGTCTGGCAGGGCGACGCGGAGAACGACAACTTCAACTCCCTCGTGCTGAGCGCCGGGCTCACCTGGCGGCAGGCCGTCGTCCTGCGCGCGTACGCCAAGTACCTGCGCCAGGCCGGCTCCACCTTCAGCCAGGACTACATGGAGGACACCCTCCGCAACAACGTCCACACCACCCGGCTGCTGGTCTCGCTCTTCGAGGCCCGGCTGTCGCCCGTCCGCCAGGCCGCCGGCAGCGAGCTCGTCGACGCCATGCTGGAGGAGCTGGACGGGGCCCTGGACCAGGTCGCCTCGCTCGACGAGGACCGCATCCTGCGGGCCTTCCTCACCCTCATCAAGGCGACGCTGCGGACCAACTTCTTCCAGACCACCGGCGAGGGCGAGCCGCACTCCTACGTGTCGATGAAGTTCGACCCGCAGGCCATCCCCGACCTCCCGGCGCCCCGCCCGGCCTTCGAGATCTGGGTGTACTCCCCGCGCGTCGAGGGCGTCCACCTGCGCTTCGGCAAGGTCGCCCGAGGCGGTCTGCGCTGGTCCGACCGCCGCGAGGACTTCCGTACGGAGATCCTCGGCCTGGTCAAGGCGCAGATGGTCAAGAACACCGTCATCGTGCCGGTCGGCGCCAAGGGCGGCTTCGTCGCCAAGAACCTCCCCGACCCGTCGGTGGACCGCGACGCCTGGCTCGCCGAGGGCATCGCCTCGTACAAGATCTTCATCTCGGCGCTGCTCGACATCACCGACAACATGGTCGCCGGCGAGGTCGTGCCCCCGAAGGGCGTGGTCCGCCACGACGAGGACGACACCTATCTCGTCGTCGCCGCCGACAAGGGCACGGCGACCTTCTCCGACATCGCCAACGGCGTGGCGGAGTCCTACGGCTTCTGGCTCGGCGACGCCTTCGCCTCGGGCGGCTCGGCCGGCTACGACCACAAGGGCATGGGCATCACCGCCCGCGGCGCGTGGGAGTCCGTCAAGCGGCACTTCCGCGAGCTCGGACACGACACCCAGACCGAGGACTTCACCGTCGTCGGCGTCGGCGACATGTCCGGTGACGTCTTCGGCAACGGCATGCTGCTCTCCGAGCACATCCGGCTCGTCGCCGCCTTCGACCACCGGCACATCTTCCTCGACCCGACCCCGGACGCGGCCACCTCGTACGCGGAGCGCCGGCGCCTGTTCGAGCTGCCGCGTTCCTCGTGGGCCGACTACGACAGCTCGCTGCTCTCCACGGGCGGCGGCATCCACCCGCGCAGCGCGAAGTCCATCCCGGTCAACGCGCACGTCCGCGAGGCCCTCGGCATCGAGGCGGGCGTCACCAAGATGACCCCCGCCGACCTGATGCAGGCCATCCTGCAGGCCCCCGTGGACCTGCTGTGGAACGGCGGCATCGGTACGTACGTCAAGGCGACGGCCGAGACGCACGCGGACGTCGGCGACAAGGCCAACGACTCCATCCGCGTCAACGGCTCGCACGTCCGGGCCAAGGTCATCGGCGAGGGCGGCAACCTGGGTCTGACCCAGCTCGGCCGCATCGAGTTCGCCCGGACCGGCGCCGGCGGCGAAGGCGGCAAGATCAACACCGACGCCATCGACAACAGCGCGGGCGTGGACACCTCCGACCACGAGGTGAACATCAAGATCCTGCTCAACGCGGTCGTCGCGGACGGCGACATGACCGTCAAGCAGCGCAACAAGCTGCTCGCCCAGATGACCGACGAGGTGGGCCACCTCGTCCTGCGCAACAACTACGCGCAGAACACGGCGCTCGCCAACGGCGCCGCCCAGGCCCCGAGCCTGCTCCACGCTCAGCAGCGCTACATGCGCCGCCTGGAGAACGCCGGACTGCTCGACCGCGGGCTGGAGTTCCTGCCCACGGACCGGCAGATCCGGGAGCTGCTGAGCAGCGGCAAGGGTCTGACCCAGCCGGAACTGGCCGTGCTGTTCGCCTACACCAAGATCACGGTGGCGGACGAGCTCATCACGACCGAGCTGCCGGACGACCCGTACCTGCGCCGCCTGCTCTTCGCGTACTTCCCGGCCGTCCTGGGCGAGAAGTTCAGCGAGCAGATCGACGCGCACGCGCTGCGCCGGGAGATCATCACCACCGTCCTGGTCAACGACACCGTCAACACCGGCGGTTCGACCTTCCTGCACCGCCTGCGCGAGGAGACCGGGGCCTCCACGGAGGAGATCGTCCGGGCGCAGCTCGCGGCCCGCGAGATCTTCGGCCTGGCCGAGGTGTGGGACGCGGTGGAGGCGCTCGACAACAAGGTCGCCGCCGACGTCCAGACCCGGGTGCGGCTGCACTCGCGGCGCCTGGTCGAGCGCGGTACCCGCTGGCTGCTGAACAACCGGCCGCAGCCGCTCCAGATCTCCGAGACCATCGCCTTCTTCGCGGAGCGGGTCGCGCAGGTCTGGGCCGAGCTGCCGAAGCTGGTGCGCGGCGCCGACCTGGAGTGGTACCAGTCGATCCTGGAGGAGCTGACGGGCGAGGGCGTCCCGGAGGAACTGGCCGCCAAGGTCGCCGGCTTCTCCTCCGCCTTCCCGACGCTCGACATCGTCGCCATCGCGGACCGCACCGGTGTCGACTGCCTGGAGGTCGCCGAGGTCTACTACGACCTCGCCGACCGCCTGGACATCACGCAGCTGATGGACCGGATCATCGAGCTGCCGCGGGCCGATCGCTGGCAGTCCATGGCCCGCGCGTCGATCCGCGAGGACCTGTTCGCGGCGCACGCGGCGCTGACCGCGGACGTGCTGTCGGTGGGCAACGGCAGCTCGACTCCCGAGGAGCGCTTCAAGGCGTGGGAGGAGAAGAACGCGGCGATCATCGGGCGGGCCCGGACGACGCTTGACGAGATCCGGGGGTCGGACGACTTCGACCTGGCGAACCTGTCGGTGGCGATGCGGACGATGCGGTCGCTGCTGCGCGTGCACAGCTGATCGGACGGTGTGCCGAACGGGCCGGGCCCGGGACCTTCGTGGTCCCGGGCCCGGCCCGCTCCCGTTCGGGCCGCGGCCCTAGCCGGCGGCCACCCGCGGGTGACGGCTGGGCTTGTGGTGCTTCCCGGGCTTGTGGTGCTTCCCGGGCCTGTGCTGCTTACCCGGCTCGTGGTGCTTACCCGGCTTGTGCGGCTTCCCCGGCTGGTGGGGCTTGGGGGGCGCGCACTGCTCGCCGCGCCTGATGGTGGTGGGTGAGCGTGATCACCGGGTAGGTGGCTCCGGCGGCCGGCACGTCGCTGCCCCGCTCCCGCCGCCCCCCCCGCGGGTGGAGGCGCTTCAGCGGCGGGTGAAGGCCTCGTACGCGTCGCAGACCTCGGGGGCCGGGCCGTCCATGCGCAGGACGCCCGCCTCCAGCCAGATCGCGCGGTCGCAGGTCTCGCGGACCGTGTTGATGCCGTGGCTGACGAGGAAGACGGTGCCGGCCTGTTCGCGCAGTTGCTCGATGCGGGCCTGGCTGCGCCGCTGGAAGGCCGCGTCGCCGGTGGCCAGGGCCTCGTCGATCATGAGCACGTCGTGGTCCTTGGCGGCGGCGATGGAGAACCGCAGGCGGGCGCCCATGCCGGAGGAGTAGGTCCGCATGGGCAGCGAGATGAAGTCGCCCTTCTCGTTGATGCCGGAGAAGTCGACGATGTCCTGGTAGCGCTCCTGGACCTGCTGCTTGGACATGCCCATCGCGAGGCCGCCGAGCACGACGTTGCGCTCGCCCGTCAGGTCGTTCATCAGGGCGGCGTTCACGCCCAGCAGGGACGGCTGGCCGTGCGAGAAGATCCGGCCCCGGGCCACCGGCTGGAGACCGGCGATGGCGGCGAGCAGGGTGGACTTGCCCGAGCCGTTGGAGCCGATGAGGCCGATGGCCTCGCCCTTGTACGCGGTGAAGGTGACGCCCTTGACGGCGTGCACCTCGCGGACCCCGGGGACCGGCTTGCGGGAGAAGATCCGGCTGAGGGCCGCGGTGGCGCCGCCCTTGCGGCTGCCGCTGCCGTGGACCTTGTAGATGACGTGGACGCCGTCGGCGATCACGGTGGGGATCCGTCCTCGGGTATCAGCCACGGCCGTATTCCTCCTCTGCCTTCCAGAAGTAGACGAAGCCGCCGACGCCGGCGAGCAGGGCCCAGCCGATGGCGATCGGCCAGACGTGGTGCGGGAGCGAGTGCGCTTCGAAGCTGTCGATGAGCGCGAAGCGCATCAGGTCGATGTAGACGGCCGCGGGGTTGAGCTTGAGCATCGTCAGCACCCAGTGCGGCAGGTCGCCCGTCCTGTGGATCTGGTCGATGGACCACATGACACCCGAGGAGTACATCCAGGTGCGCAGGACGAAGGGCATCAGCTGGCTGACGTCCGGGTTCTTGCTGCCGATGCGGGCCATCACCATGGCGCAGCCGGCGGCGAAGACGGCCGTCAGCAGGAGCGTCGGGACGGCCAGGAGCCAGGCCGGGCCGGGCGTCTGGCCGAAGGCGAGCAGCAGGATGACCAGGGCGCCCATGGTGACGAGCAGCTGCTGGAAGAGCTGGACGACGGTGGAGATGGGCAGGCTCGCGCGGGGGAAGTGCAGGGCGCGGACCAGGCCGAGGTTGCTGTGGACGGCGCGGGTGCCGGCGTTGATGGAGCTGCCGATGAAGTCCCAGACGAAGACGCCGGTGATCAGGAAGGGGAGGTAGTCCGGCACTCCGCTGCTGGCCTTCATCACGAGGCCGAAGACGAAGTAGTAGACGGCCGCGTTGAGCAGCGGGGTCACCAGGTGCCAGACCTGGCCGAGCTTGGCGGTGCTGTACGTGGCCTGCATGCGGGCGGTGGCGTACGCGGCCACGAAGTGGCGCCGGTCCCAGAGCTGCGCGACGTAGCGCGGGAGGGAGGGGCGGGCGCCGCTGAGGGTGAGGCCGTGCGCGGCGGCCAGGTCGGCGAGGTCCGCGGAGGGCGCGGACGCGGTCTTGGATGCGGTCGCGGTGGTCACAGGGTTCGCTTTCGACGGGGTCGGTACGTCGGTGTCGAGGTCGGGACGGGTCCGTATCGTCGCTACGGCGAGGTTAGGGCGTGCCGCGTCGGAACGCAACCGTATCGTCGTGACGGAGGCGCGGCTATGCTCTGTGCATGACCACGGACCCTTCCGCCGCCCCCACCGCTCCCGCTGCCCCCGCCCGCAGAGCCCCCGCCGGCGCCGCCGTCCTGCGTGAGGACGTGACCGAGGCGATCCGCGAAGCGGTGCTGGAGGAACTGGCCGCGGTCGGGTTCGCACGGATGTCCATCGAGGGCATCGCGCGGCGGGCGGGCGTCGGCAAGACCGCGGTGTACCGGCGCTGGAAGTCCAAGCTGCACCTGGTGCTCGACCTGATCGGGGCCTTCGCGGCGGACGGCCTGCCGGTGCCGGCGACGGGATCGCTGTACGGGGACGTACGGGCCCTGCTGGAGGTCATGTCCCACGTGCTGAGGCACCCGGTGGCGTCGGCGGTGATCCCCGACCTGCTGGTGGAGGCGGCGCGGAACCCGGAGATCGCGCACGCGGTGCGGGGTGCGCTGCTGGAGGGGCAGCGACGGGTCGCCGCGGGCATCGTCGGCGAGGCGGTGTCGCGCGGCGAGCTGGCGGAGGGGGTCGATCCGGACCGGGCGCTCGATCTGGCGATCGGGCCGCTGTACTGGCGGCAGGTGGTCGTGGGCGACTCCGTCCCCGGCGGGTACCTCGACGAGCTCGCGCGGTCGGTGGTGGCGGGGCTGCGCACTGCCTGACCCCTGCGGGGCGCCTGCCGAGGTTCTGCGCCGCACGCCGGGCGCCGGCGGGGCTCAAAGAACGGGGCTCCGCCCCGGGCCCCGCGCCTCAAACGCCGGCGGGGCTGAGGGTGGGGCTCCGCCCCGGACCCGGCGCCTCAAACGCCGGCGGGGCTGAGGGTGGGGCTCCGCCCCGGGCCCCGCGCCTCAAACGCCGGCGGGGCTGAGGGTGGGGCTCCGCCCCGGACCCCGCGCCTCAAACGCCGGCGGGGCTGAGGGTGGGGCTCCGCCCCGGGCCCCGCGCCTCAAACGCCGGCGGGGCTGGGTGGTGCCGGCGGGGCTGGGGTGGTGCCGGCGGGGTCGGGCGCATTCAGCCCCTCCGGCGTTTGAGGAGCGAGGGTTCGGGGGCGGAGCCCCCGCAGCGGCGCCGGGCGGGCGATCGGGCTATGGCCAGAGGTGGTGGGCCAAGGTGGGTTCCTGGGTCGGGGTGGCGGCCGGGGCCGCGGGTGTGGGTCGGCGGTCCGACAGCGGGGTGATCGCCGGGATCGGGGCGGTCTGGCCGAGGAAGATCCGCCGGACCACGCGTTCCGCCGCGTGGCCGTCGTCGTACGAGCAGAACCGCCCGCGGAACGCCGCCCGCAGCTGCGCGGAGCGCGAGCCCTGCCAGTGGCCCGTCGTGAAGATGTCCACCAGCTCGTCCTGGGTCCGGGCGATCGCACCCGGCGGGCACGACCGCAGGTCGAAGTAGGTGCCGCGGGCCGCCTCGTACGCCTCCCAGTCGTCCGCGTGGATCACGATCGGCCGGTCCAGCACCGCGTAGTCGAACATCAGGGACGAGTAGTCCGTGACGAGCGCGTCCGAGGCGAGGCAGAGCTCCTCCACCGACGGGTGGGAGGAGACGTCCAGCAGCCGCGGGTGCGGCTCCCCGCCGCGGCCGGCGTCCGCGTACGTGAGGTGGGTGCGGGCGAGGATCGTGAAGCGCGGGCCGAGATCGCGCAGGACCCGCTCGAAGTCCAGGTGTTCCGGCCGGCTGCGCCGGTAGTCGCGGTGGGTGGGCGCGTACAGGACGGCCGTCGAACCCGCCGGAATGCCGAGCCGTTCGCGCAGCTCCAGCACGTCCTCGCGGGTCGCCCGGTGGAAGACGTCGTTGCGCGGATAGCCGTATTCGAGGGTCGTGTAGGAGGACGGGACCGCCTTCTCCCAGACCAGGGTCGAGTGCCGGTTCGCGGAGAGCAGGTAGTCCCACTGGTCGGCGCCGCGCAGCAGGCCCGCGAAGTCCGTCGTCGGGGCGGCCGCCGGGCGGTCCTGGAGGTCGAGGCCGACCCGCTTGAGCGGGGTGCCGTGCTGGGTCTGGACCAGGATCTGGCCGGGGCGCTTGACCAGGGCGCGGTCGAAGTTGACGTTCGTGACCAGGTACGTGGCCCGCGCCAGGGCGGTCCAGTACGCCGCCGAGCCCGGGCGCAGCGCCGTCGTCTCCCGGGGCAGGGTCGAGGCGTGCGCCGGGTCGCAGATCCACGCCGTCCGCATCCGGGGCGCGAGTTCCCGCAGCTTGGCCTCGATCGCCGCAGGGTTGCAGGCGTAGCCGCCGTGCCAGTACGCGGAGAAGACCGCGAGCTCCGGGCGCAGGGGGAGCAGGCGCTGGATCCGGTAGTGCAGGCGCCGGGCCGTTTCGCGCAGGCCCGGCCACAGGGTCGTGGCCGCGCGGCCCAGTGCCAGCCCGGCCGAGCGCAGCGCGGACAGCAGCCGGTAGGTGCGCCGGGTGCCCAGCCGCATCAGGGTGTGCCGGACCCGGTCGGTCCGCGACAGGGACAGTGGCAGCGCGGACCTGCCGCCGGGGGCCCGGTAGCGGCGCAGCAGGGCGGAGGCCCGGCTGAAGAACTCGGCGCGGGCGGCGCGCGGGAGGCGGCGCGGGTCGGCGTACAGGGCGCAGAAGTGCTCGGCCATGCGGCGGTGCACGGTGGGGCGCCAGCGCTCCAGCTCGGGGCGCCCGGCGAGGTAGCCGAACACCCGGTCGTACTGGTCGAAGATGTCGAGGTGGCGGCGGCTGGTGGTGGTCAGGATCGAGCCGGTGCGCCGCTGGCGGTAGTGGACGCAGATCCGGTCCAGGACGGCGACGGACTCCGCGGCCAGCAGCGCCGGGTACGTCCACGGGGTGTCCTCGTAGAAGCCGGGCGGGAACGCGAGGCCCTCGCGCTCCACGTACTCGCGGCGGTAGGCCTTGTTCCACACCACCATCAGCATGGCCAGCAGCGCCGGGCGGTCGGCGAGCCGGAAGCTGGCCGGGCCCTCCTCGGACAGCCGGTGCGCGAGACGGTTGCGCACCAGCTCGCCCGACCAGAAGGTGCGCGCGTAGTCGTAGACGAGGACGTCGGGGGAGCCGGTGGCCTTCAGCCGGTCGGTGATGGCCTGCAGGGCGCCGGGGGCGAGGGTGTCGTCACCGTCGAGGAAGATCAGGTAGTCGCCGGTGGCCCGGGCCAGGCCCGCGTTGCGGGCCGGGCCCAGACCCAGGTTGTGCGCCAGGTGCACGGCGGTGACCCGGGCGTCACGAGCCGCGTACTCGTCGATGATCGAACCGCAGGCGTCGGGGGAGGCGTCGTCGACCGCGATCAGTTCCAGATCCGGGTACGACTGCGTCAGGACCGAGTCCAGACTCTCCTGGAGGTAGGCCTGGACCTTGTACGCGGGCACGATGACGCTGAACCGGGGCACGGCACATCCAGGGGTCGGCGCGGGCATGGTGCTCCCCCAGCCGCCGCTGGGAGCTGCCCCCCAGGAACCCCCGGCGTGGCGTTCGGGTTACGCAGCGTGTGGCAATCGGGTTACACAGCGTCAACCCCGCACGTCAGCACCTTGATCGAGCCAGTCACTTGATCGCGCCGGCCATCACCCCCGTGACGAACTGCCGCTGGAACGCGAAGAAGACGACGAGCGGGACCACCATCGACAGGAACGCGCCCGGCGCGAGCACGTCGATGTTGTTGCCGAACTGCCGTACCTGCTGCTGGAGCGCGACGGTCACCGGCGGGTTCGCCGAGTCCGCGAAGACCAGTGCCACGAGCATGTCGTTCCACACCCACAGGAACTGGAAGATGCCGAGCGAGGCGATCGCCGGCCCGCCGAGCGGCAGCACCACCCGCGCGAACAGCCGCAGTTCACCCGCCCCGTCCAGGCGGGCCGCCTCCAGCAGCTCGCGCGGGATCTCCGCGAAGAAGTTGCGCAGCAGGAACACGGCGAAGGGCAGTCCGAAGGCGGTGTGGAAGAGGACCACTCCCGCCGTGGTCTCGAACAGCCCGATGGAGCCGAAGAGTTCGGACACCGGGATCAGCGCCACCTGTACGGGGACCACGAGCAGCCCGACGACGACGAGGAAGAGCCAGTCCCGTCCGGGGAACTCCAGCCAGGCGAAGGCGTATCCGGCGAACGCGCCCAGGACCAGGACCAGGAGGGTGGCCGGCACGGCGATCGCGACCGTGTTCAGGAGGGAGCCGGTGATCGTGTCGTTGGCCAGCAGCCGCTCGTAGTTGCCGGCGGTCAGCCGTGAGGGCGCCGTCAGCACCTGCCACCAGCCGCCCTCGTTGAGGTCGGTGGGGGAGACGAACGAGGAGATGAGCAGCCCGAGCGTGGGCAGCAGCCAGAACAGCGCGGCCAGGACCAGGAACACCCGCAGCGCGCCGCCCGCGGCCCGCGCGGCCAGCCGGCCCGCGGTGCTCCCGGCGCCTGCGGTGCTCCCGGTCCGTTCGGGCTGGGACGGGCTCATCGGGATCCCTCCTTCCGGAGCCTGCGTATGTTCACGAGCATCACCGGGATCACCAGCACCAGCAGCAGCACGGCGATGGCACTGCCCAGGCCCGGATCGGCGTCGGTGCCGAAGGAGGTCCGGTACAGCTGGAGCGCGAGCACGTTCGCGTCGTCCTGGACCGCACCCGGCGCGATCACGAAGACCAGGTCGAAGATCTTCATGACGTTGATGACGAGGGTGACGAGCACGACCGCCAGGACCGGTCCCAACAGCGGCACGGTGATCCGGCGGAACACCTGCCACTCGTTGGCGCCGTCCACCCGCGCCGCCTCCAGCAGCTCGCGCGGTACGGCCGCCAGCCCCGCCCCGATGAGCACCATCGCGAACCCGGCCCACATCCATACGTACGCTCCGATGACCGCCGGGGTGACCAGCGTCGGGCCGAGCCACTGCACCCCGCTGTACGCCTCGCGGAAGTTGGCGGCGGGCAGCCGCAACAGTGCCCCGTCGGCCTTCGCGGACAGGGTGAAGGTGCCGTCGGCGCGGGCCGTGGCCGTGTCGACCACCCGGCCGTCCTTGACCGCCTCGATCCGCATCCCGGCGAACGCCGACTCGGTCGGGTCGACCGCGTTCGTACGGCCGCCCCCGCCACGGGTGAAGTCCTGCCAGGCCGTCCCGGTGACCTTCCCCGGTTCGGCGTCCGCCGCCCTCGCCGGCCGCGTTCCGTCGGGCAGGGACTCCGGGGCCACGCCGACCAGCGGCAGCAGCACCGGGGTGCCCGCGCGGACCGGGTCGCGCGTCACGAAGGCGCCCCCGCCGGCGTCGGCGAGCGGCGAGTCCCGGCCCGGGCGGGCCTTGGGGAAGGCCGAGGACTCCGCGAAGGTGTCGTGGACCCCCACCCAGACCGCGTTGGCGACGCCCCGGTCGGGATCGTGGTCGTAGACGAGCCGGAAGATGATGCCCGCCGCCAGCATCGAGATCGCCATCGGCATGAACACCAGCAGCTTGAACGCCGTGCCCCAGCGGACCCGTTCGGTGAGCACGGCGAAGATCAGACCGAGGGCGGTGGCCGTGGTCGGGGCGAGCACCACCCACACCGCCGTGTTCTGCAGGGCGGTGCGGATGGTGTCGTCGCTCAGGATCTCCCGGTAGTTGGCGCCGCCGACGAACGTGCCCCCCGAACGGTCGAAGAAGCTGCGGTAGAGCGAGTAGCCGATCGGGTGCACGACGAGCGCGCCGAGCAGCACGAGGGCCGGCAGGAGGAACGCCGCCGCGACCAGACGACGGCGCCGGGCCTCCGCGGACAGCCCGCGGCCGGCCTTGACCGAGGCCTTCACGGGCCTAGTTCCCGTAGGCCTTGGCCGCGTCCGCCTCCAGTTTCGCCTGCGCGCCCGCCACGTCCGACGGGTTCGCCAGGAAGTCCTGGAGCGCCTTCCACTCGCCCGCGCCCGGGGTCCCGCCGAAGGCCGCCGGGGCCTGGTCCGACATGTCGAAGCGGAAGTCGTCACCCGCGGCGATCAGCGCCTTCGCGATGTTCCGCTGGATGTCGTTCGGATAGGCGGCCGGATCCACCGCCTTGTTCGGGGAGACGAAACCGCCCTCGCGGGCCTGGATCTGCGCCGCGTCCGCCGAGGCCAGGAAGGTCAGCAGGGCCTGCGCGCCCTTCGAGGGCTTCAGCGCCACCGCCACGTCACCGCCCGAGACCACGGGGGCCTTCCCGCCGACGGCCGGGAAGGGGAACACCAGGGCGTCCTCGCCCACCTTCGCCTCGGTCTGCGCGATGTTCACCGCCACGAAGTCACCCTCGAAGACCATCGCGGCCGCCGGCCGGTCCCCGCCGGTGAAGGTCTGCGTCACCGACTTCGGGAACTCCGTGGACAGCGCCCCGCCCGACCCGCCCGCCAGGAAGTCCTTGCGCCCGAACAGCTCGCCGAGCGTGGTCAGCGCCTGCTTGACGCTGTCGTCGGTCCACTTGATCTGGTGCTTGGCCAACTGGTCGTACTTCTCCGGGCCCGCCTGCGAGAGGTAGACGTTCTCGAACCAGTCGGTGAGGGTCCAGCCGTCCGCGCCCGCCACCGAGACGGCCGGCGTACCGGAGGCGGACAGCGTGTCCGCCGCCGTGATCAGCTCCTTCCAGGTCGTCGGGGGTTTGACCCCCGCCGCCTCGAAGGCCTTCGCGTTGTACCAGATCAGCGACTTGTTGGCCGCCTTGTAGTACACGCCGTACTGGGTGCCGCCGACCGCGCCCAGTGACTTCCAGCCCGCCGAGTAGTTCTTGTCCAGCTGCGCCTGGGCCTCCGGTCCCACCGGCTGCGCCCACTTGTTCTGCACGGCCGAGACGAGCGCGCCGACCTGCGGCAGCAGCGCGACGTCCGGCGGGGCACCGCCCGCGATCTTCGTACCGAGGAAGGTGACGATGGGGTCCTGCGCCGGGACGAAGGTCACGGTGGCCCCCGTCCGCTTCTCGAACTCCTTCAGGACCTTCGTGAAGTTCGCCTGCTCGGGGCCCGTCCAGACCGCGGCGACCTCCAGCTTCTCCCCGTCCAGTTTCGGTAACTCCACCTGCGGCCCGGTCGGACCCGCGGCCTTCGGCGGGTCCGTCTTCTCGTCCGTGTCGCCGCCGCACGCGCTCAGCGCGAGCGCGCCCGCCGCGGCGAGCGCCGTCCAGGTCAGTGTCGTACGGCTCTTTCCGTGCCTGCGCATGGTTCTGCCCCCGATGCCCGTGGTGTGTCCCGGACCACAAGGTCTACGCCGACCCGCGCGCCCCCGCAATACCGCGTGGCGGGGGCGGTCTTGAGCCGCGCGGGCGTCAGGGAGCTGGCGGGAACAGCACGGGTATCGCCGAGACCAGGTGCGAGGCCCGCTCCAGGGCGCTGGCCAGCAGCGCGAGGTCGGTCGGCCCGTTGCCCAGCTCGCGCACCGGGCGGCGGGCCGGTGGATCACCCATCCGCTCCCACTCCACCGGGACCACGGTCGGCCTCAAGGTCGCCGTCCGCGGGATCCGGCCGGTGACCCGGCCCGCCTGGAACGGGACCGTGCGGCCGTCCGCGTGCCGGAGCAGGCCGCGGCCGGGGCCCGGCTGGTCGGGGGCGTCGAGCTCCACGCGCAGGGCGGTCAGCCGGGCCAGCCCGGTCTCGGCCGTGCGGTCCGGGCGGGCGGTGGTGGCCACCAGGTGGATGCCGAGCGGGGCGCCCTCGCGGGCGACGGCCTCCAGCGCCCGCACCACCGAGCCGGCGGCGGGCCGGCCCGTGCTGCCGAGGCCCGGCGCGACCAGCGCGTCGAGGTCGTCCACCAGCACCACCAGGCGGGGCAGCGGGCTCGGCCCGGCCGGATCCGTACGGGTGGTGGAGGCGCGGAGCCG
Source organism: Streptomyces sp. NPDC005533 (assembly GCF_042871845.1). Taxonomy (NCBI): domain Bacteria; kingdom Bacillati; phylum Actinomycetota; class Actinomycetes; order Kitasatosporales; family Streptomycetaceae; genus Streptomyces; species Streptomyces sp. NPDC005533. Next base: position 36,547 of record NZ_JBIAJH010000008.1, read on the forward strand.
GAGCGTGCCCGTGCGCTGCGGTTCGAGGTCGCCGCGCAGCTCGCCCGGGGTGGGCCGGCGGGGCGAGACCATGCGGTCGGCGACCTCGTGCCGGGCGTGCCACTCGGCGAACGGCAGCCCCTCCAGCAGCTCGGCACGGCGCTTCAGCTCCGCTCCCAGCGCCTGCGCGAACTCCCGCATCCGCAGCGGGTCGGAGGCGACCAGGTGGGCGGCGACGTGCGGGAGGTCGGTGCAGGGCAGCAGCCCCTCGCCGCGCTCGCCGCCGGCCCCGTCGAGGAGGACCAGCCCGAGCCGGTCGGGCCGGGCGGCCGCGGACAGCGACGCGGCCACCGACCGCAGCAGCTCCGTCCGCCCGCTCCCGGCGGGCCCCTCGACGAGCAGGTGCGGGCCGTCGTGGACCAGCTCGATGCCGACGGGCCCGCGGCGCCCGCTGCCCAGCACGATCTCGGCGAGACCGCCCGTGCCCTGCCCCTGGTCGGTGGCGGCGGCCCAGCGGGCCATCAGGGAGGCCGGGGTGGCCCGGGCCAGGCCCAGCTCGTCCAGCAGCCGGGCGGTCGCGGGCAGGGTGGCGGCGGACGGCCGGTAGGGAGCCGCGGAGCAGCCGTCGGTGGTGCGCAGGGGCGCCAGCGCCCGGGCGAAGCGCTCGGCCCAGGCCGCGGAGACGGCGTCGGCGGTGGCGGTGCCCCCGGACGGGACCGGCCGACCGCCGCTGACCGCGAAGGTCCGTACGGCCGTGGCCACGTCCCCGCTGAGCAGGGCGACCGCGCCGCAGTCCCGGAAGGCGGGATTGCCCGCGCAGGCGGCCTCGTACGTCTCGGTGACCGGCGAGGCGGCGGTGGCGGCGGGGGCCTCGGCGAGCGCGAGCACGTGGATCCCGGCGGCCGGGCCGTGCGAGGCGAGCCGCCCCGTGATGTCGCGCAGCGGGCCCGCGCCGGGATCGCCGTCGAGGACGACGAGCGTGTACGGGCCGTCGTAGACGGCGGCGGCCCGCCGGACCTGCCCGGCGTCGGCGGCGGCCCAGTGCACGCCGAGGGGGCCGTCGTCCAGGCGCCGGGTCAGCTCACCGGTGCGGGCGACGGCCTGGTCGCGGTCGTAGGCGAGCAGGAGCCGGCAGTCCTGGCCGTGCGCGGGCCGTACGTGCGGCAGCCAGCCGAGCCAGCCCCAGTCGCGCCGCCGCTCGGCGAGGCCCCGCGCCCGGTCGGTGGCGACGAGGACGATCTCCAGCTGCCCCGGCGCGTGCAGTGCCGCCAGCTGGGCGACCGCCCAGCGGGCGACCCCGGTCAATCGGGCCCGCGGGCCCGCGACGCCGAGGGCGCCGACCTCGGGCAGCGACACCCGGCTCCCGGCGCCGAGCCCCACCTCCAGGGCCCGGGCGTGACCCGGCTGTCCGGGCGTACGGGACCACAGGCGCTCGGTGGGCCCCATCGCGGCCAGCAGCAGCGCGGCCGGGTCGTCGGGGTCGGGGACGGCTGGGGAGGGCGCCGACTCCGGCGCGGCCTCGGCCGGGTCGTCCCCGCGCACCCACTTGCGGGCCCAGGCCCCTAGTCCCTTGCGGCGGCCCGCGGGGCCGGCCGCGCCGCCCGAGGTGCCGCCGTCACCCGCCCGGCCGGAGGCGTCCGGCGGTCCGGCGGGAGTTCCGGGGCGCGGCCCCGGGAGCCCGTCGGCCCCCGTCGGGCCGGCGCCCGTCCACCCGGCTCCGGCCGGGGCGTCCGGTCCGGCGGCTCCGGCCGGTCCGTGCGGCCCGGTGACGCGTCCGGCTCCGCCGGAGCCGTCCGGCGCCGGGCCGGCGCTGCCTGTCGGGCCCGGGCCGTGGGCCGCGGGGTGCGCGCCCGAGGACGCGTCGGCGGCCGCGGCGGCCGGCGCACCGGCGGCGCCCGACCAGCCGGCGGCGCCCGCCGGGGGCGGCACGCGGAGGTGGCCCTCCTGGTCCGGGGTCACGGACAGGGGGGGCGTCGTGCCCGCGGGCGCGAGCCGCAGGGTGGACTCGCCGACCCGCAGCAGCGCCCCCGGCGGCAGGGCGACGGGCTGCGGTCCCACGGGGACGCCGTCCAGCGTGGTGCCGTTCGTCGAGTCCAGGTCCGCCACCGCGACCCGCCCGTCGCGGATGACCGTGACCGCGCAGTGCAGCCGGGACACGTCGGGGTCGTCCAGCGGGACGTCGGCGTCGGCGGATCTGCCCACCCGGATCTGCCCGCTGTGCAGCAGGTGCACCCCGCCCGCGTCGGGTCCGGCGACGACGTGCAGCTGGGGCGCGCCGAGGCCGTCCTCGGGCAGCACGTCCGGCACGGGCCCGTGCAGGGCCAGTACCGCGCCGTCCACGAGCGGCGGCTCGCCCAGCACCCGCCGCTGGAGGTCGAGGCGCTCGGAGCCGGCGTAGAGCACGACCGTGCCCCCGGTGTCGGGTCCGCCGACGGTCGCCGCGAGCCCGGAGGCGACCGCGGCCAGGGCGGTGCCGACCGGTGCCGTGACGAGCACGTCACAGCTCGCGGGGGCGGTCGCGGTCTGGTGGCCGCTGCGCGACCCAAGGACGGTCAGCCGGATCTGCATCGCCGTCAGCGGTCCCTTCTGCGCGGTGCGCGGTGTGTGCGCCCGGCAGGGGAAGGTCGGGACATGGCTGCCCGATCGCCCCCCACCCGGCACGGACGCGTCGTCCGGTCAGGTCTGCCGGAAGGCGGGGCTCCCGTCCCGTGCCATTCCGTACGGGTGCATCCTCGCACCTGTCGCCGACAACACGCCCGGCACCCACCAAGAAATGATCTTGATCGGTCACGGCTCGACCCGGACCTCGACGGGATACGGACGGGGAGCGGGGGAAAGGCGCGGAAAAACGCCACGGGCATACCCCGCAAACATCACCCTCCGTACATATGTGCGGCAACCAACCTCCGGCGACCGGCGTCTTCCCGGGGGACACCCCCTAGAGTGGGCCGGAAAACCACTGGGCGGATCGACCACCACCCGACCACCGATCGACGACGAACAGACGACAGCAGGGGAGCGCGAGACGTGCGGCCAGTCGGCAGTAAATACCTGCTCGAGGAGCCGCTCGGGCGCGGCGCCACGGGCACGGTCTGGCGTGCCCGCCAGAGGGAGGCCGCCGGCGCGGAGGCGGCCGTCGCCGGACAGCCCGGCGAGACCGTGGCCATCAAGGTCCTCAAGGAGGAGCTGGCCCAGGACCCCGACATCGTCATGCGCTTCCTGCGCGAGCGCTCGGTCCTGCTGCGCCTGACCCACCCCAACATCGTGCGCACCCGCGACCTCGTCGTCGAGGGCGATCTGCTCGCCCTGGTCATGGACCTGATCGACGGTCCGGACCTGCACAAGTACCTCCGCGAGAACGGCCCCTTCACGCCCGTCGCCGCGAGCCTGCTGACCGCCCAGATCGCGGACGCGCTCGCCGCCAGCCACGCCGACGGCGTGGTCCACCGCGACCTGAAGCCCGCCAACGTCCTGCTCGACGAGCGCGGCGGCCGGATGACGCCGATGCTCACCGACTTCGGCATCGCCCGCCTCGCGGACTCCCCGGGCCTGACCCGCACCCACGAGTTCGTCGGCACCCCCGCCTACGTCGCGCCCGAATCCGCCGAGGGCCGCCCGCAGACCTCCGCCGTCGACATCTACGGCGCCGGCATCCTCCTCTACGAACTGCTCACCGGCCGCCCGCCGTTCGGCGGCGGCTCCGCCCTCGAAGTGCTCCACCGGCACCTCAGCGAGGAGCCCCAGCGCCCCTCGACCGTGCCCGAGCCGCTGTGGACGGTCGTCGAGCGCTGCCTGCGCAAGGAGCCGAGCGAGCGCCCCAGTGCGGTGAACCTGGCCCGCGGCCTGCGCGTGGTCGCCGCCGGCATCGGCGTGCACTCCTCGGCCGTCGAGGTGGAGGCGGCGCTCGGCGTGGGCGCGCTGCTCGCGCCCGACCCCTCTCCGGCGCCGGTCCCCGAGACGCCGGGCGCCGCCGACCCGACCCAGGTGCTGCCCTCCGGCGCCGGCTCGCCCCTCGGGGCGTACGACCCGAACGCCATGACCAGCGTCATGCCGCCGGTCGGCGCGGCCGACGCCACCTCGGTGCTGCCGAGCACGGGGGCCCCCGGGGCCGACCCGACCTCGGTCATGCCCCCCGTGCAGCAGCCGGACCAGCCGCACCCGTGGCAGTCGCAGATGCGGGCCGCCCGTGACCGCAACGAGCAGACGCAGGTCCAGTACCTCGACCCGGACGACGACCCCCTGCGGCGCCGCCCGCAGCGGCAGGCGCCCCCGCCGCCGCAGCACCGGCCCCAGCCGCAGCAGCCGTACCGGCAGGGCCCGTCGCCCCAGCAGCAGTACCAGCAGCAGCCTCAGCAGCAGCAGTACCGCCAGCCGCAGCAGCCCCCTCAGCAGTACGCGCCCCAGCCGCCGCCGCAGCACTACCAGCCGCAGCAGCATCAGCCCCAGCCGTACCAGCAGCCTCAGCAACCCCAGTACCGCCAGCCGCAGCAGCCGCAGGCCCCGCAGCCTCCGTCGCCCCAGCGGCCGGCCCGGGAGCCGCGCGAGCCGCGCCGCCGCAGCGCCAACCCGGTGCGGATCCCCGGCCTCGGCTGCCTCAAGGGCTGCCTCGTCGTGATCCTGCTGTTCTTCGTGGCCGGCTGGCTGGTCTGGGAGCTCACCCCGCTCCAGGAGTGGGTCGGCACCGGCCGGGGCTGGTGGGACCAGCTGTGGACCTGGGGCAGCGACATCGTCGACTGGGTGAGCACCGTCGGCGACTCCGCGGGCTCCGCGTCCTCCGGCTCCACGAAGCCCTGAGACGGGGCCCGTCGAGCCGACTTCGTGGATTTGTCGACTTCTGAGGGGTGATTTCGCCCGCAGAAGTGAAGGTCGCCGCGAATCCGGGCCCCTGCTGGCCTCCAACGCCCACCCGGCCGCGTAGCTTTGGTGCGTACGCCAGCCGCTGAGGGAGCAGTCGTGGCACGGAAGATCGGCAGCCGGTACACCGCGCACCAGATCCTGGGACGCGGCAGCGCGGGCACGGTGTGGCTGGGCGAGGGTCCTGACGGGCCCGTCGCCGTCAAACTGCTGCGCGAGGACCTCGCGTCCGACCAGGAGCTGGTCGGACGCTTCGTCCAGGAGCGCAGCGCGCTGCTCGGCCTGGACCATCCGCACGTGGTCTCCGTCCGTGACCTCGTCGTGGACGGCAACGACCTCGCCCTCGTCATGGACCTCGTCCGCGGTACGGACCTGCGCACGCGGCTCGACCGGGAACGGCGGCTCGCCCCCGAGGCGGCCGTGGCGATCGTCGCGGACGTCGCCGACGCGCTGGCCGCCGCGCACGCGGCCGGGGTCGTCCACCGCGACGTCAAGCCCGAGAACGTGCTGTTGGACATGCAGGGCCCGCTCGGCCCGGGAGGCTCGCACCCGGCGCTGCTGACCGACTTCGGCGTGGCCAAGCTGATCGACACCCCGCGGCGGGCCTCCGCGGGCCGGGCCTCGGCCCCCACCACCCGCATCATCGGCACGCCCGACTACCTGGCGCCGGAGATCGTGGAGGGCCTGCCCCCACGGGCGGCCGTGGACATATACGCCCTGGCCACCGTCCTGTACGAGCTCCTCGCCGGCTTCACCCCCTTCGGCGGGGGCCACCCGGGCGCGGTGCTGCGGCGGCACGTGACGGAGACGGTCGTCCCCCTGCCGGGCATCCCCGACGAGCTGTGGCAGCTGATCGTGCAGTGCCTGGCCAAGGCCCCGGCCTCGCGGCTGCGGGCGTCGGAGCTGTCGGTCCGGCTGCGGGACCTGCTCCCGATGCTGGCCGGGATGCCGCCCCTGGACGTGGACGAGCCGGACGACGCGGACCCGGACCCCGAGCCCTCGTCGGACGAGCCGGCCGCGGACCCGGTCCGCCGCCGGGGCGTGGTCCCGCTCGTCCCGGGTTCCGCGACCGACTCCAACCGCGACACCCACACCTCGATGCGGGTGCCGGGGCCGGACGAGCTGGCGGGCGGGGCGCTGGGCACGGCGCGGGTCCCGCGCCCGGCCGGCGGCCACCGGCCGGGCTCCGCCCGGCACCGGGCGGAGGCGGCCCGCAAGCGGCGGCTGGTGCTGTCCGTGTCGGCCGTCGCGCTGGCCGCGGCGGTGGGGCTGGGCGGCTGGCTGGCCTTCTCGGGCGACGACGCCCCGCCTCCCCAGGACAGCAAGCAGTCGGTCCCCCGCAAGCCGTAGCCCTGCGGGCCGCCCGCCGGGCCCACCCGCCGATCGCCGGCGCTCAAGGCCCAGGGCCGGGCCGGCCCGCGCCATTCCAGCCTCTCCGGCGTTTGAGGAGCGGGGGCCCGGGGGCGGGGCCCCCGCGCCGCGGCTGACAGTGCCGGTCGCCGGGGCTCGGAGCCCCAGGTCTGGGTCGAGCCCGTGGGGCGGCGGGGCGGAGCCTTGGTTACGCCGTGACCAGCTCCGGGTGCCAGCGCCGCGCCACGGCGGGGTGGGCCCGCACCCAGCCCTTCAGCTCGTTGCGCCCGTACTCGGCGTGCAGCGGGTTCGACTCGTCGTGCGCGACACCGGGCGCGGAGCGCAGGTACTCGCCCGGGACGGTCTCGATCACCGCGTCCAGCCGCGGGTTGTAGAAGAACGGCACCGAGTACCGCTCCACCGCCCCCGGCGGGCTCACCACCCGGTGGTCCGTCGCCGTCAGGTACCCCTCCGTCGCGATCTCCAGCAGCTCGCCCAGGTTGACCACGAAGGCCCCCGGGAGCGGCGGGACGTCCAGGTACCCGCCGTCGCGCACCACCTGGAGGCCCCCGACGGAGTCCTGGAGGAGCAGGGTCAGGAAGCCGTAGTCCTTGTGCGCGCCGACCCCCTGGTCCGCGCCGGACGGGGCGGACCCGGGGTAGCGGATCAGCTTCGTGTGCAGGTGCGGCCGGTCCGCGAAGGCGGCGTCGAAGAAGTCGTCCGGGGCGCCGATCGAGGTCAGGAGCTCCCGGAGCAGCCGGTGGGCCACCGCCGCGAGGCGGGACTGCCAGTCCAGGACCACCGTGCGCAGCTCCGGGAGCGCGGCGGGCCACTGGTTCGGACCCTCCAGCCACAGGTACGCCGGGTCGTCCGGGCCCACCACCGGCGCCGCGCGCTCCGCGCCCACGTCCAGCTGGTCGCGCCAGTCGGAGGCCCCGCCGGTCAGCTCGTGGCCGATCCGGGTGTAGCCGCGGAAGTGCGGGGAGTTCAGATTGCTCACGGCGAGCCGGTCGGCCTCCGGGAGGGCGAAGAACTCCCTGGTCAGCTCGAGGATGCGGGCGCTCTCGGCGGCGGTGACGCCGTGCCCGGTCAGGTGCAGGAAACCGGTGTCCCTGGCCGCTGCGTGCAGCTGCTTCAGGAAGTCGGCCCGCTGGGCCGGGTCGTCGGCCTGGGAGAGGTCCAGGACGGGGAGAGTGTGCGCGGACGGCATGACGGCTCCGTTTCGGATGTCACGGGGTCCTGTTCCCCAGAGGTGGCGGGGGCCGCGGGTGGAGGTGGGTCGCCGACAGGGGTGGTGCCGGGACCGCGTGAGCCGCGTACAGGACCAAGTCGGATCGGGGTGGATCAGGCTTGGGTACGGTCCGGCGGCAGACAGCTCGTCGTCGTGACACGCATGTGGTCCACATGGCGGCGCTTGACGAGGAGAACGGTCATACCGTGAGCGTACGCCCGTACGAGTCATCATCAGAACGGGTGATCCGGCCTGCCCGGACGGCGTTGTCCGGGGACCGGCTACGCTGGACCCGTGGCAGTCGTCGATGTTTCCGAAGAGCTGAAGTCCCTCTCCTCGACCATGGGGTCGATCGAGGCCGTCCTGGACCTCGACAAGCTGAGGGCAGATATCGCCGTGCTCGAGGAGCAGGCCGCCGCGCCGTCCCTGTGGGACGACCCGGAGGCCGCCCAGAAGATCACGAGCAAGCTTTCGCACCTCCAGGCGGAGGTCCGCAAGACCGAGACGCTGCGGGGGCGCATCGACGACCTCGGGGTGCTCTTCGACCTCGCCCAGGAGATGGACGACGCGGACACCCTCGCCGAGGCCGAGGCGGAGCTGGTCTCCGTGCGCAAGGCGCTGGACGAGATGGAGGTCCGGACCCTGCTCTCCGGCGAGTACGCCGAGCGCGAGGCCCTGGTCAACATCCGTGCCGAGGCCGGAGGCGTCGACGCCTCCGACTTCGCCGAGCGCCTCCAGCGCATGTACCTGCGCTGGGCCGAGCGGCACGGCTACTCCACCGAGATCTACGAGACCTCGTACGCGGAAGAGGCCGGCATCAAGTCGACCACCTTCGTCGTCAAGGCCCCGTACGCCTACGGCACCCTCTCCGTCGAGCAGGGCACCCACCGCCTCGTCCGGATCTCGCCCTTCGACAACCAGGGCCGCCGCCAGACCTCCTTCGCGGGCGTCGAGGTGCTGCCGGTCGTCGAGACCAGCGACCACGTCGAGATCGACGAGGCCGAGCTGCGCGTCGACGTGTACCGCGCCTCCGGCCCCGGCGGCCAGGGCGTCAACACCACCGACTCGGCCGTGCGCATCACGCACATCCCGACCGGCATCGTGGTGTCCTGCCAGAACGAGCGCTCGCAGATCCAGAACAAGGCCAGCGCCATGAACGTCCTCCAGGCCAAGCTGCTCGAGCGGCGCCGCCAGGAGGAGAAGGACAAGATGGACGCCCTCAAGGACGGCGGAAGCTCCTGGGGCAACCAGATGCGTTCCTACGTCCTGCACCCGTACCAGATGGTCAAGGACCTGCGGACGGAGTTCGAGGTCGGCAACCCGCAGGCGGTGCTCGACGGCGAGATCGACGGCTTCCTGGAGGCCGGGATCCGCTGGCGCAAGCAGCAGGAGCAGACCGCGTAACGCGTGACCCGACACACAGGACGAGGGCCCGGACATCGACGATGTCCGGGCCCTCGTGCGTGTTGATCGGTACGCGGCGCGCAGGCCGCGGGCACCGCGGTCAGGCGGTCTGCTGGGCCACCAGAACCAGAGCTGCCACGAGGACCACCATGAGCACGATGAGAGCCACGGGATTGAGGCCGGAGAAGGGGCCCTCCTGCTGGAGGCGCTCCCGGTTCGCCCGGCACACCGGGCAGCGGCCCTGGCTGACGGGTGCGGCGCAGTTCGCGCACACGAGCCGGTCATATGTCATGCGCTCCTCCTCTCGTCCCCTCGGTCGTGTCTGCTGCCTATAACGGCGTGGGGAACCAGACCGTTCCCCCTACCACTGTGCCAGCTTCGCCGACATTCGGCGCGGCCCGTCCGGGCAATCACGGTCCGCAGCGGTTTGCACCCCGGGATAAAACGGGCAAGTCCGGATGCCGGGTCCACACCTCGCGCCCGTTCGCGTATGGTCACGCACACCTACTCCCGGCGACCGTGGTGCACCCGTGATCCGATTCGACAGTGTCTCCAAGTCCTACCCGAAGCAGAGCCGTCCTGCACTGAGAGAAGTCTCCCTCGACATCGCCAAGGGCGAGTTCGTCTTCCTGGTCGGCTCCTCCGGCTCCGGCAAGTCCACCTTCCTGCGGCTGATCCTGCGCGAGGAGCGGGCGAGCCACGGCCAGGTGCACGTCCTGGGCAAGGACCTCGCCAAGCTCTCCAACTGGAAGGTCCCGCAGATGCGGCGCCAGTTGGGGACCGTCTTCCAGGACTTCCGCCTGCTGCCCAACAAGACGGTGGCCGAGAACGTGGCCTTCGCCCAGGAGGTCATCGGCAAGCCCAGGGGCGAGATCCGCAAGGCCGTCCCCCAGGTCCTCGAACTGGTCGGCCTGGGCGGCAAGGAGGAGCGCATGCCCGGCGAGCTCTCCGGCGGTGAGCAGCAGCGCGTGGCCATCGCCCGCGCCTTCGTCAACCGCCCCGCCCTGCTGATCGCGGACGAGCCCACCGGCAACCTCGACCCGCAGACCTCCGTGGGCATCATGAAGCTGCTGGACCGGATCAACCGGACCGGCACCACCGTGATCATGGCCACGCACGACCAGCAGATCGTGGACCAGATGCGCAAGCGCGTCATCGAACTCGAACAGGGCCGACTCGTACGCGACCAGTCGCGCGGCGTCTACGGCTACCAGCACTGAAAGGCCCTTGAGAGTCATGCGCGCCCAGTTCGTCATGTCGGAGATCGGCGTCGGTCTCCGTCGCAATCTCACCATGACCTTCGCGGTCATCATCTCCGTGGCCCTGTCCCTGGCCCTGTTCGGCGGCTCCCTGCTCATGAGCGAGCAGGTCAGCAGGATGAAGGGCTTCTGGTACGACAAGGCCAACGTCTCGATCTACCTCTGCAACAAGCAGGACGCCCAGGAGGCCAGTGAGGCCGCCGCCAAGCCGGACGGCTCGGGAGGCGGCGCCGGCGGCGTCGCCACCTGCCGCAAGGGCGCCGTGACCGACGAGCAGAAGAAGCAGATCGAGTCCGAGCTCAAGCAGATGTCCCTGGTCAAGTCCGTGGCCTACGAGTCCGCGGACGAGGCGTACAAGCACTACCAGGAGCAGTACGGCCACACCGCCCTGGCCTCCTCCATCACGCCCGACCAGATGCAGGAGTCCTTCCGGGTCAAGCTCAAGAACCCGGAGAAGTACAAGGTGGTCACCTCCGCCTTCGCGGGCCGTGACGGCATCCACACCGTCGACGACCAGCGGCAGGCGATCGACGACCTCTTCCGGATCCTCAACTACCTCAACTACGCCGCCCTCGGCATCATGCTGATCATGCTGATCGTGGCGCTGCTGCTGATCGTCAACACCGTGCGCGTCTCGGCGTTCAGCCGCAGGCGGGAGACGGGGATCATGCGGCTGGTGGGCGCGTCCAGCTTCTACATCCAGGTGCCCTTCATCATGGAGGCCGCCTTCGCCGGGCTCATCGGCGCGCTCTTCGCCTGCGCCATGCTGGTCTCCGGCCAGTACTTCGTGATCGACCACGGTGTCGGCCTGCGCGACAAGATCCAGCTGATCGACTTCATGGGCTGGGGATCGGTGCTGGCCAAGCTCCCGTACGTCCTCTTCATCGGCCTCCTGATGCCCTCCATGGCCGCCTTCATCGCCCTGCGCAAGTACCTGAAGGTGTGACAAGCGCCCCGCGAGCGGTCCGGCCAACCCTCCGTACCGGAGCGGGGCTTGTCCTAGACTCGGCGCCATGCCGGCTCTGCCCGCCTTCTGTCTCCGGCCCCGCGACCTGCGTCGCGGGGCCGTTTTGACGTTGGCCTTCCTCGCCGCCGTCGCCACCGGTGCCTTAACCGGATGCTGGGAGCAGCAGGACGGCGCCGCGGCCGCCGAGTTCCGTGCGGACCTCCCCGCCCCCGGCGCACCCCGCACGGCGGGCACCGCCGACCGGGACGCGGTGGCGCGCGCCGCCGCCGAGGCCGTCGCCGAGGGGAAGTCCGGCAAGAAGGCCGCCCAGGACGTGGTCAGCCGCAGCGGCGACCGCTGGGGCACCGTCTACGACCAGGGCGAGTACGCCGCCTTCGCCGAGGGCCTCGACGGCCACTGGACCGGCGTCGGGGTCTGGGCCGAACGCGCCCACGACGGCGTGATCAAGGTCGACAAGGTCCAGCCCGGCAGCCCCGCCGCCCGGGCCGGACTGCGCGCCGGGGACCGGCTGCTGAGCGTCGACGGCCACGCCGTGACCGGCCTGGCCGTGGCCGACGTGGTCTCCCTGCTGCGCGGCACGGCCGGCACCCCCGTCGTGCTGAACCTCAGCCGGGACGGCGCCGACCTCACCGAGACCGTCCGCCGCGAGCAGCTGCGCACCGAGCCGGTCACCGTGCGCCAGCGCCCGGACGGCGTCACCGTCATCAAGGTCGCCTCCTTCACCCGCGGCACCGGCGAGCGCGTCAAGGCCGCCGTCCGCGCGGCCCCGGCCGGCGCCGGGGTCATGCTCGACCTGCGCGGCAACCCGGGCGGGCTGGTCACCGAGGCGGTCACGGCCGCCTCCGCCTTCCTCGACGGCGGGCTCGTGGCGACGTACGACGTACGGGGCGACCAGCGGGTCCTGTACGCAGCCCCGGGCGGCGACACCACCCGCCCGCTGGTGGCCCTCGTCGACGGCGGCACGATGAGCGCGGCCGAGCTGGTGACGGGCGCCCTCCAGGACCGGGGCCGCGCGGTGGCGGTCGGCAGCCGGACCTTCGGCAAGGGCGCGGTACAGATGCCGACCGAGCTCCCGGACGGCTCGGTGGCCGAGCTGACGGTGGGCACGTACCGCACACCGGCGGGCCGCAGCCTGGACGGCGACGGCATCACCCCGGACGTGCCGGCGGGCGAGCGGGCCGAAGAACGGGCCGTCACGGTATTGGGTGGCCTCGGGGTGGGTCCGTAGTGCGAAAATGACCGCACTATGGCTAAGGAAAAAGGGCGCAAGCTGATCGCCCAGAACAAGAAGGCGCGGCACGACTACACGATCCTCGACACCTACGAGTGCGGACTCGTGCTCACGGGGACCGAGGTCAAGTCCATGCGCCAGGGCCGGGCCTCGCTGGTGGACGGCTTCGTGTCGGTGGAGAGCCGCGAGGCGTGGCTCTACAACGTGCATGTGCCGGAGTACAGCCAGGGCACCTGGACCAACCACAGCGCCCGGCGCAAGCGCAAGCTCCTCATGCACCGGGAGGAGATCGACAAGCTGGCGCGCAAGTCGGAGGAGACGGGTCACACGATCGTGCCCCTCTCCCTGTACTTCAAGGACGGCCGCGCGAAGGTCGAGATCGCGCTGGCGAAGGGCAAGAAGGAGTACGACAAGCGGCAGACCATGCGGGAGAAGCAGGACACCCGCGAGACCCAGCGCACGATCTCGGCGATCCGCCGCAAGCAGCGGGGCACCGTTTAACCTGCTGGCACGTGGTGGTGCACTTCGCGTACCATGGCGTCAGCACCCGCCGCTCGCGGTGGGCGCGGTTTGAGCAGTGACAATTCAAGAGTGGCAAACATGGGGATGATCGGTTTCGACAGCGGATGTCGATGCAGGGGAAGCGAGCCGAGGAAGCGGCAATGATCTCGCTAACCACATGTCGCAAACAATAATCGCCAACTCCAAGAGCGATAACTCCCGCTTCACCCTCGCTGCCTAATAACAGCGAGCTGAAGCCTCTGTGAGGAGCGTCAGCCCGGAAGTGGTCCCGGTCCGGATCCTGGCGTCAATTAGGGATCTAAACCTCTAGCCCCGGTCACGGGGGTTGGAGGGAAACCAAACAGTGACTGAGCCCGTCGGAGACTTGTCCGTGTGATCTCCGGGGCTGAGAAAAGCGCAGCGGACTGCGCTCGGAGAAGCCCTGCTTCTGCACCGTTGGACGCGGGTTCGATTCCCGCCATCTCCACTCATCCCATGTGGGCAAAGGCCCCCCGTCCTCGCGAAGACTTCGCGAGGACGGGGGGCCTTCGTCATGGGGGAACACGGCGGGAGCACCAGCCCTCCGGCAGCCGAGGGCGACGTAGGGGCGACGTAGGGGTGTTTCCTCCGCAAAGGAGAAGGGCGCTGGGAAAGGCACCTCCCGTTATTGCGGATCATGAGAGGCGACCGCGCGTACCCCGCGGGAACGATCACTCGCCCGCCGTACGAATCGCCCCGGCGCCAAGGTCGCCAGCGCGACCGCCGCGGCCGCGGCGGGCACCGCGTAGGCCGTCGTCGGGCCCGCGTGCTCCACGACGAGGCCGGCGATGGCCGAGCCGGCCGCGATGCCCGCGAGGATCGCGGTGACCGCGAGCGTCATGCCCTCGTTGAGGCGTCCCTCGGGGGTCAGGGCGTGCACCCGGGACATCGCGGTGACCATCGTCGGGGCGGTGGCCATGCCGGCCAGGAGGAGGGCGCAGCCGAGCGCGGGCAGGGAGCCGGTGCCCGCCGCGGCCCAGGGGAGGGTCATCACGACGGCCAGAGCGCCGACGCAGGCCTTCAGCGACCGGGGGCGCAGGGTGCCGTAGAGCAGGCCGGCCGCGCAGGATCCCGCGGCCTGGAGGGCCAGGACCAGACCGGAGGAGGCGCCGAGGCCCCGGGCGTCGAGGTGGGCGATCGAGGTGACCTCCATGGAGCCGAAGACCACGCCGGTGACGAGGAACAGCGGCAGCAACGGGCCGAGGGCGCGCAGCGGTGAGCCGTGCCGGGGCGCGGCCGACACCGGGGGCTGGGTGGCGCGGCAGGAGGTGAAGACGAGCATGCCGGTCAGCAGCAGGGCCGCGCCGGCCAGGGTGCCCGCCTCGGGGAAGACGGCGCCGCACAGGAAGGCCGCCAGGACCGGTCCGAGCATGTAGCACAGCTCGTCGGCGGCCTGTTCGAAGGACATCGCCGTGTGGTGCGCGGCGGGCGAGTCGCGCAGGAGGTGCGTCCAGCGGGCGCGGGACATGCCGCCGATGTTGGGGGTGGTGGCGGTCGCGGCGTACGAGGCGAAGAGGGTCCAGGTGGGGGCCCCGCTACGGACGCACGCGATCAGGGAGAGCGAGCCGAGGACCGCGATCAGGGTGGCCGGTACGGCGATCCGGGCCTGCCCGTGGCGGTCGACCAGCCGGGCGGTCCAGGGCGCGACCAGCGCGGTGGCGGCCAGGCCGGTCGCCGTGACCGCCCCGGCGAGGGCGTACGAGCCGCGCTGGCCGGCGATCATCATGACCGCGCTGACCCCGAACATGCCCATGGGGAGCCGGGCGAGGAGGTTCCCGGCGGTGAACCCGCGGCTGCCGGGCCGGGCGAACAGGCGGCGGTAGGGGCCCTGGGGGGCGCGGGCCCGCCGGGAGGCGGCGGCGCCGGCGGGCGGTCCGGCGATGACGAGGGTGCTGCCGGTGACGGTGATGAGCGGGGTGCGCGCGGCCGTCGTGGCGGTGCCGAAGGAGGTGGTGCGGGCGGCGGCGGTGCGGGCGGTGGTCGTGGTCGTGGCGGGCATGGGAACAGCCTCGGGCCCGGCGCCCGTCCCGGTCCAACACCTGTTCGGAGCCCATTCACCGCCCTCCGTTGTTAGTCTCCGGGGGTGATTCCCCGCGATGTCGACCCCCGGCTGCTGCGCGGCTTCGTCGCGGCTGCCGAGGACCTGCACTTCACCCGCGCCGCCGCCCGCCTCTACGTCGCCCAGCAGGCACTCAGCCGCGACGTCCGGCGGCTCGAACAGACCTTGGGCGCCACGCTGTTCCTGCGGACCACACGGCAGGTGGAGCTGACCGCCGACGGGCAGCGCCTGCTGCCGCTGGCCCGGCGCGTGCTCGCCGCGCACGAGGAACTCGCCGCCGCCTTCACCGCGCCCCGCCCGCTCCTCGTCGACCTCAACACCGACGGGCCGAGCACCCCGCGGACCGTGCTGGAACGCGCCCGCGAACTCGCCCCCGACTGCGAGCTGATGGCCCGCTTCGAGAGCGGCCTCACCCACGCCGCCGCCGAGATCGCCGCCGGCCGGCTCGACGTCTCCTTCGGGTACGCCGACGGTCTGGACCCGGCGCTGCGGGCCCCGCTCGCCCAGACGCCCGTACGGTACGAGCCGCTCGCCGTGCTGCTGCCCGAGGGGCACCCGCTGGCCGCGCGGGAGACCGTACCGCTGGACGCGCTCGCCGGCGAGACCGTGTACGCGGGCGCCGGGAACCCGCGGACGCTGGAGTGGACCGGGCTGGCGCGCGAGCTGTTCGCCGGGCGCGGGATCCTGCTGGCGCCGCCCGCGCCGGTGGCGGTGGGCAAGGAGGAGTTCCGCCGGGTGATGGTCAAGACCGGCAACCCGGTCCTGGCCACCGTCGACTTCCTCGACATGCCCGGCTGCGTGAAACGGCCGCTGACCGACCCGGTGCCCCTGTCGCCGCTGTCCATGGTGTGGCGGGCGGGCTTCGCGCACCCCGGACTGGACGCCCTGCGCGCCGCGGCCGCCGGACTGGCCGCCGAGCGGGGGTGGCTGCGGGAGCCGCCCGGGAGCCGCCTCCCGGCCCGGCTCACACACGGACCCGGCGGCGGGTGAGAGCAAGGTTTCCCGGCGGTCATCCGGCGGGGACCGAGGCCGAAACGCGCCCTTCCTACGGTCGTCACCACGGACGCGACAGCTGTGGAGGCGTGTGATGACCGGTACGACCGCACCGCGCAGGGGAGGCCGCTGGATCGAGCGGTGGGATCCCGAGGACGAGACCTTCTGGAAGGAGACCGGGGAGCGGACCGCCCGCCGCAACCTCCTCTACTCCGTGCTCTCCGAGCACATCGGGTTCTCCATCTGGTCGCTCTGGTCCGTGATGGTGCTCTTCATGGGCCCCGCCTACGGGATCGACCCGGCCGGGAAGTTCTTCCTCATCGCGACCGCCACCTTCGTCGGCGCCCTGGCGCGGGTGCCGTACACCTTCGCCGTCGCCCGCTTCGGCGGCCGGAACTGGACCGTCTTCAGCGCACTGATGCTGCTCGCGCCGACGGTGGCCGCACTGGTGGTGATGGAGCCCGGGACCTCGTACGGGACCTTCCTGCTCGTCGCGGCCCTCACCGGGGTGGGCGGCGGCAACTTCGCCTCCTCCATGACCAACATCAACGCCTTCTTCCCGCTGCGCAAGAAGGGCTGGGCGCTCGGCCTGAACGCCGGCGGCGGCAACATCGGCGTCCCCGTGGTCCAGCTGGCCGGCCTGCTGGTCATCGCCACCGCCGGGGCCACCCACCCGCGGCTGCTGCTCGGCGCCTACATCCCGCTGATCGTCCTCGCGGCGGTCCTCGCGGCCGTACGGATGGACAACCTGGCGCCCGTGCGCAACGACACCGGCGCCGTGCGCGAGGCCCTGCGGGACGCGCACACCTGGATCATGTCCTTCCTCTACATCGGGACGTTCGGCTCCTTCATCGGATACAGCTTCGCCTTCGGCCTCGTGCTCCAGACCCAGTTCGGCCGCACCCCGCTGCAGGCCGCCTCGCTGACCTTCGTCGGACCGCTGCTCGGATCGCTGATCCGGCCGGTGGGCGGGGCACTGGCGGACCGGTTCGGCGGGGCGCGGATCACCCTGGGGACGTTCGTGGCGATGGCGGTGGCGACCGGCGTGGTCGTCTTCGCCTCCGGCCGGTCCTCGCTGCCGGTCTTCCTCGTCGGGTTCGTGGCGCTCTTCGTCCTCAGCGGGCTCGGCAACGGGTCGACGTACAAGATGATCCCGGGCATCTTCCAGGCGAAGGCACTGGCCCGCGGGATGAGCGGCGAGGCCGCCGCGGCCTACGGGCGGCGGCTCTCCGGGGCCTCCATGGGCCTCATCGGAGCGGTCGGCGCGCTCGGCGGACTCGGCATCAACCTCGTCTTCCGGGAGGCCTTCCTCAGCTCCGGGTCCGGCACGGCGGCCTTCGTCACCTTCCTCGGCTTCTACGCCCTGTGCTGCGCGCTCACCTGGACGGTATACCTTCGCCGGCCGGTGGCCGCGGCCGTCCCGGCCCTCGGCGTCGAAGCGAAAGTGCAGCTCACGTCGGTGTAACCGGGGCGAAATGCGGGTGAACCGAGACCGACATGCCGGGTTGGCAGGCTCGGTCCACCCGCTCCGCCCCGCCCCATGCGTCAGTAGGCAGGTCACGATGGACCACACGAACACCGACACGAGCACCGACACGGACACGAACACCCACGCCGGCACGAACACCGGCACGGACACCGGCCCCCTCGCGGGCTTCAGGGTCGGGGTCACCGCTGCCCGGCGGGCGGACGAACTCATCGCGCTGCTGCGCCGGCGCGGAGCGGCGGTGCTGCACGCGCCGGCGCTGCGGATCGTCCCCCTCGCCGACGACAGCGAACTGCTCGCCGCCACCAAGGAACTCATCGGCTGCGCACCGGACGTCGTCGTGGCCACCACCGCCATCGGCTTCCGGGGCTGGATCGAGGCGGCCGACGGCTGGGGCATCGGCGAGGAACTGCTGGAGCGGCTGCGGGCCACCGAACTGCTCGCGCGCGGGCCGAAGGTGAAGGGCGCCATCCGGGCAGCCGGGCTCGTCGAGACCTGGTCCCCGGATTCGGAGTCGCTCGCCGAGGTACTGGAACGGCTGCTGGCGGCCGGGGTGGCGGGCCGCCGGATCGCCCTCCAGCTCCACGGGGAGCCGCTGCCCGGCTTCGTCGAGGCGCTGCGGGCCGGCGGCGCCGACGTGGTCGTGGTGCCGGTGTACCGGTGGATGGCGCCGGAGGACCTCGGGCCGCTGGACCGGCTGCTCGACGCGATCGTCGGCGGCGGCGTGGACGCCGTCAGCTTCACCTCGGCTCCGGCGGCGGCCTCCCTGCTGTCCCGGGCCGGGGAGCGGGGCGTACGGGAGGCCGTGCTGGACGCGCTGCGCGGCCCGCTGGTGTCCGCGTGCGTCGGGCCGGTGACGGCGCTGCCGCTGCAGGCGCAGGGGGTGGCCACGGTGCAGCCGGAACGCTTCCGGCTGGGCCCGCTGGTGCAGCTGCTCTGCCGCGAACTGCCGGGCCGGGCCCGGGTGCTGCCGGTGGCCGGGCACCGCATGGAGATCCGCGGCCACGCCGTCCTGCTGGACGCGCAGCTGCGCCCGGTGCCGCCGGCCGGGATGGCCCTGCTGCGCGCCCTGGCCCGGCGGCCGGGCTGGGTGGTGGCCCGCGCGGACCTGCTGCGGGTGCTGCCGGGCGCGGGCCGCGACGAGCACGCCGTGGAGACGGCCATGGCCCGGCTGCGGGCGGCGCTCGGGGCGCCCCACCTGATCCAGACCGTCGTCAAACGGGGGTACCGGCTGTCGCTGGACGCGGGCGGCGAGGCCAAGTACGGGGAGTTGCCGCTCGACGCGGTGACGGCTCGGGGGGTCCTCGGCTAGCGTGCCGGGATGATCATTGACGGCGTGGAGATGAGGGGCGTCGAGCTCGGCGACGCCGCGGGGCTGGCCGAGGCGTTCACCCGGAACCGGGCGTTCATGGCGCACGTGGAGCCGCTCCGGACGGACGCGTACTACACGGAGCGGGGGCAGCGGGAGCGCATCGAGGGGATCCTCGCCGAGCGGGACGCGGGACGGATCGTCCCGTACGTGCTCGTCGAGACGGCCACGGGTGCGCCCGTCGGCGCGATCAACCTCGGCTCCATCGCCCACGGGCCGCTGTGCAGCGGCGGCGTGGGCTACTGGGTCGACCCCGCCTGGCACGGCAAGGGGCTGGCCACCGCGGCGGTGGAGGAGGTCTGCCGGGTCGCCCGCGACGAGATCGGCCTGCACCGGGTGGAAGCCGGGACCCTGGTCGACAACCTCGCGTCGCAGCGCGTACTGGCGAAGGCGGGCTTCGAGTTCTACGGCCTCGCCCCGCGCTACCTCCACATCAACGGCGCCTGGCGCGACCACCGCCTCTTCCAGCGCCTGCTGCACGACGACCCGCCGGCCCCCTAGCGGGGGCGCGCTGCCACCGGCCCCGCGCCCTTCGGTGGCCCGGCCCTTCCGCCGCACACGCCGACGGGGCCGGATGCGGCGGCCCCAGCCCCCGGAGGCACCGGTTCGGGGGCTTCCGCTGCGACCCGCCGGGCGGCAATCTGGTACGGCACCCCACGACGGGAGGCTGACGGCATGCGGTTCGACTCCGGGCGCGTCTGTCTGGACCTGGTGGCCACCTTCACCCCGCACGAGGGGATCCCGGACGGCGACGAGCTGCGGGTGTGGCTCGCCGGGGCCGGGCTGGTGCCCGACCGGACACCGCTGGCCCGGGTCGGGCCCGACTGGGCGGCGGCCTTCCGGGCCCTGCGCGGCGACGTGGAAACCCTCGTACGGGCGGAGCTCGCCGGCGCCGCGGCCCCGTCCGCGGGCACGGCGAAGGCCCTCGCCCGGGTCAACGCGCTGGCCGCCGGACCACCCCCGGGTCTGTGTGCCGTTCGGGACCAAGAAGGGCACCTGGTGCGCGAGTTGTGCGGCGGCGTGGAATGCGGCGCGCTGCTGGCGGCCGTCGCCCGGGACGCCGTCGAGCTGCTCACCGACCCCGGCGAGCTGGCGCTGCTACGGGCCTGCGAGGGCGACGGCTGCACCCGCGTCTACCTGGACACCTCCCGCGGACACCGGCGCCGCTGGTGCTCCAGCGAGCTGTGCGGAAACCGCGAGCGCGTCGCCCGGCACCGCCGCCGGGCCCTGGCGTCCGGATCCCGGTAGCGGGCGTATCACCCAGCGAGACCGGTTCCGGAACGGGCGTGCGGACAGGCCGCCGGTTCGCGTACGGTTGACGGTCGCCCATGCACGTCAGAAGGGGGCCTTGGTGGCCGCGCAGAATGCCGCTGTCGACAGCACGGCGGATTCCGTCCGCGATCGGGAGATCGCGGTCGAGCAGACGCATCTCGACCAGGTGTACCGACGCCTTGAGGAGAAGATCCACGAGGCGGAGTTCCTCATGAACGACGCCGCCAAGCGCGGCCAGGTGGGGACGCCCGGCGCGCTCGCCGAGCGCGACGCGCAGGTCTTCCGGGCGGGCATCCACCTGAACCGGCTCAACAACGAGTTCGAGGACTTCCTCTTCGGCCGCATCGACCTGGTGCTCGGCAAGGACGGGGAGCGCGGCCCGGACGGCGCGTACACCTCCGTCGAGCCGGCCGACGACGCGATCCGCGAGGACCTCACGGCCGACGTCGCCGAGACCCTGCACATCGGCCGCATCGGAGTCCTGGACTCCGACTACTCGCCGCTGGTCATCGACTGGCGGGCACCGGCCGCCGCGCCGTTCTACCGCTCCACGCCGAAGGACCCCGGCCGCGTCGTGCGCCGCCGCGTCATCCGCTCCAAGGGCCGCAAGGTGCTGGGCGTCGAGGACGACCTGATGCGCCCCGAGGTCACCGCCTTCCTCGACGGCCGGGAGCTCCCCGCCATCGGCGACGGCGCCCTGATGGCCGCCCTCGGCCGGGCCCGTACGCACTCGATGCGCGACATCGTCTCGTCCATCCAGGCCGAGCAGGACCTGGTCATCCGGGCCCCCGCCGCCTCCGTCGCCGAGGTCGCGGGCGGACCCGGCACCGGCAAGACCGCCGTCGCCCTGCACCGCGCCGCCTACCTGCTCTACCAGGACCGGCGCCGCTACTCCGGGGGCATCCTGATCGTCTCGCCGACCCCGCTGCTCGTCGCGTACACCGAGGGCGTGCTGCCCTCCCTCGGCGAGGAGGGCCAGGTCGCCATCCGCGCGCTCGGCTCCCTCGTCGACGGCGCGGAGGCCACCACCTACGACTCCCCGGCCGTGGCCCGCATCAAGGGCTCCTCCCGGATGCTGAAGGTGCTCCGCAAGGCCGTACGGGGCGCGCTCGAACTCGGCGGCGCGCCCGACCGGCTGCGCGTGGTGGCCTTCGGCCGCCGCCAGGAGCTGGAAGCGGACGAGCTGAACCGGATCCGGCAGAACGTGCTCAGCGGCACCGCCCCGGTCAACCTGCTGCGCCCGCGCGCCCGCAAGCTGCTGCTCGACGCCCTGTACGCGAAGTCCGGCGGCGCCGGCCGGCACAGCGACCCGGAGCTGGCCGCCGAGCTGCGCTCCGCCTTCGACGAGGACATCTCCACCGAGGACGCCTTCATCGGCTTCCTGAACGCCTGGTGGCCCGAGCTGACCCCGCGCGCCGTCCTCGCCGCGCTGGCCGACGAGCGCCACCTGGCCCGCTGGTCACGGCGGGACCTGAACCCGCGCGAGACCCGCCAGCTGGCGCGTTCGCTGCGCCGGGTGGGCCCGGACGGCAAGGGCCCCCTGTCGGTGCACGACGTGGCGCTCCTCGACGAGCTCCAGCAGCTGCTCGGCGCCCCGGCACGGCCGAAGCGGAGGCGGGAGATGGACCCGCTCGACCAGCTCAGCGGGTTGGAGGAGCTGATGCCGGTCCGCGAGGAGACCCAGTGGGAGCGGGCCGAGCGGCTCGCGGCGGAGCGCACCGAGTACGCGCACGTCATCGTGGACGAGGCACAGGACCTGACGCCGATGCAGTGGCGGATGGTGGGCCGCCGGGGCCGGATGGGCACCTGGACGGTGGTCGGCGACCCGGCGCAGTCCTCCTGGACCGATCCGGAGGAGGCGGCCGCGGCCCGCGACGAGGCGCTGGGCAGCCGGCCCCGCCGCCGGTTCACGCTGACGGTCAACTACCGCAACCCCGCGGAGGTCGCCGAGGTGGCCTCCCGGGTGCTGCGGCTGGCGATGCCCGGCATGGAGCCGCCCTCGGCGGTCCGCTCCACGGGCCTGCAGCCCCGGTTCACGGCGGCCCAGGGCGATCTGGGGGCCGCGGTCCGCGAGGAGACCCGGCGGCTGCTGGAGCAGGTGGACGGCACCGTCGGCGTGGTCGTGGCCATGGACCGGCGCGCGGAGGCCGCGGGCTGGCTCGCCGACCTGGGCGCGCGGGCGGTGGCGCTGGGCAGCCTGGAGGCCAAGGGCCTGGAGTACGACGCCACGGTGGTCGTCTCCCCGGCGGAGATCGCGGACGAGTCCCCGGCGGGCCTGCGCGTGCTGTACGTGGCGCTGACGCGGGCGACGCAGCAGCTGACGGTGGTCTCGGCCGACCGGGACAAGCCGGGCGCGGACGGCGTGCCGGAGCTGCTGCTGCCGTAGGGGGCCGCCCCGCGGGGGCGGTTCACGGCGTGGCCGAGGCCCTGCTCAGGGCCTCGTACATCCGTATGGTCCGCGGCCAGGAGCGTGGTGGCGCGAACCGACTGCGAGCAGGGGGATCACATTCGGCGATCCTTTGTTAGCCTGGGTACGGCACCGACTCGATCCAAGCCCCCGGGCCCAACCTTCGTCGCTTAGAGCGACCACTTGCCGCGAGGCGAGCATGGCGGGTCGGTGTCATAGACGTGTGAATCACCAGGTCCGCGCCCTCCACCAGTGGAGGGCGCGGACCTGTTTTGTATGGACCCACCATTCCGAACCCCCCTGCTATCTCGTATGGTGGAAGAGTCTTTCCGAAATTTGTAGCTGGTTACCTTGTACTGGCTGGTAGGTGGGACGATCGGACAACAGGGCCTGCCGCACCTGCCGTGTAGCGGGGCCCTGTGTCAAGCGAACCAGGGACAGAAGAGGAAACACGGTCATGGCAACGGCGCCCAGCGTCTCGTATTCGATGACGGTCCGCCTGGAAGTGCCCGCGAGCGGAACCGCGGTCTCCCAGCTCACCACCGCCGTGGAGTCCTCCGGCGGTTCCGTCACCGGCCTCGACGTGACCGCATCCGGCCACGAGAAGCTCCGGATCGACGTCACCATCGCCGCGACCTCCACCGCCCACGCGGACGAGATCGTCGAGAAACTGCGCGGGATCGAGGGCGTCAGCCTCGGCAAGGTCTCCGACCGAACCTTCCTGATGCACCTCGGCGGCAAGATCGAGATGGCGTCCAAGCACCCCATCCGCAACCGCGACGACCTCTCCATGATCTACACCCCGGGCGTGGCCCGCGTGTGCATGGCGATCGCCGAGAACCCCGAGGACGCGCGCCGCCTCACCATCAAGCGCAACACCGTCGCAGTCGTGACGGACGGCTCCGCCGTGCTCGGCCTCGGCAACATCGGCCCGATGGCCGCCATGCCGGTCATGGAGGGCAAGGCGGCCCTCTTCAAGCGCTTCGCCGACATCGACGCGTGGCCGATCTGCCTGGACACCCAGGACCCCGACGAGATCGTGGCGGCCGTCAAGGCCATCGCCCCCGGCTTCGCGGGCATCAACCTGGAGGACATCTCCGCGCCGCGCTGCTTCGAGATCGAGGCCCGGCTGCGCGAGGCCCTCGACATCCCCGTCTTCCACGACGACCAGCACGGC
Organism: Streptomyces sp. NPDC005533; assembly: GCF_042871845.1. NCBI lineage: Bacteria > Bacillati > Actinomycetota > Actinomycetes > Kitasatosporales > Streptomycetaceae > Streptomyces > Streptomyces sp. NPDC005533. The sequence goes on from NZ_JBIAJH010000008.1 coordinate 60,125, forward strand.
ACCGCCATCGTGGTGCTCGCCGCCCTCACCAACGCACTGCGCGTGGTGGGCAAGGCAGTTGGCGACGTCAAGGTCGTCATGTCGGGCGCCGGCGCGGCCGGCACGGCCATCCTCAAGCTGCTCCTCGCGGCGGGCGTCAAGAACGCGGTGAGCGCCGACATCCACGGCGTCGTGCACGCGGGCCGCCCCGACCTCGTCGACGCCGCCCTCGACTCCCCGCTGCGCTGGATCGCCGACAACACCAACCCCGAGGGCTACACGGGCACTCTGAAGGAGGCCGTGGTCGGCGCCGACATCTTCATCGGCGTCTCGGCCCCGAACGTGCTGTCCGGCGAGGACGTCGCCGCGATGGCGGAAGGCGCCATCGTGTTCGCGCTCGCGAACCCGGACCCCGAGGTGGACCCGGCCGTCGCCCGCCAGACCGCCGCCGTCGTCGCCACCGGCCGCTCCGACTTCCCGAACCAGATCAACAACGTGCTGGTCTTCCCGGGTGTCTTCCGCGGTCTGCTGGACGCCCAGTCCCGCACCGTGAACACGGAGATGATGCTGGCCGCCGCGAGCGCGCTCGCGGACGTGGTCGGCGAGGACGAGCTGAACGCGAACTACATCATCCCGTCGGTGTTCAACGACAAGGTCGCCGGCGCGGTCGCGGGCGCCGTCCGCAAGGCGGCGTCGGGCGCCTGAGGCCCGCTGTGAGAGCGCTCACGGCGGGTCGCCACCGGCGCGTCGCGAGATGCGGGCCCGGTGGGGCGCCTCTAGGGTTGCGGGGATGCCCGCGGGGTCCGCGGTCCGCAGCGGCGTGCGAGCGATGGCATGGACGGAGCGTCACCGCGGCGTGACTGTGGCGCTTTTCGTGTGACCCCGACGGGTGCCGGATTGGCTTTCCCGCCGCTGGTGGGGGCAGGATGCGTAACCGGGCGAGAGGGTCTGACGTTCAGACCCGGGTCCGGGGACTGTCCTAGGGCCCTGGCAGCATCGGCTTCGATCTCACGCCTCTAAGGCAAGTTGAACACGGGAGTACAACATGAACCGCAGTGAGCTGGTGGCCGCTCTGTCCGAGCGCGCCGAGGTGACCCGCAAGGACGCCGACGCCGTTCTGGCCGCGCTCGCCGAGACCGTCGGCGAGATTGTCGCCAAGGGCGACGAGAAGGTCACCATCCCCGGCTTCCTGACCTTCGAGCGCACCCACCGTGCCGCTCGCACCGCGCGCAACCCGCAGACCGGCGACCCCATCCAGATCCCGGCCGGCTACAGCGTGAAGGTCTCCGCGGGCTCCAAGCTCAAGGAAGCCGCCAAGGGCAAGTAAGTCCCGCCCCGGCGCCGAGGGCCCCACAGGCTTTTGGAACGGCAGTGGTACGCAGAACGACGATGGGCGGTCACCCCCGGGCGGGGTGACCGCCCTTCGGCCTGTCCGGGACCGGACGGGACGCGGACGGTACGCGGCGGTACGGGCGACGGGCGGCATGCGGCACGCGGGTGGGCGGGTTGGGCGCGGGGCCCGGGGGAGCCGCGCCGGACCCGGTCCGACCCCGGGGGGTCCGGGGCGGCCCGGCAGGCCCTGTGAGGGCCCGTCAGGGCCCTTGGCGGGCCGCCCCGCCAGACCCGCGGCGTGCCCCGCCCGGCCGCGGGGGCCACGAGCAAGCCCCCCGGCCCTGTGCGGGGGCCGGGGGGCTTGCTGCGTGCGCGAGGCGCGCGGTGCGGATCAGACGAGGTCGCCGCCGGGCAGCTCGACCTTCGCGCCGAGCTCCACGAGCTTCTCCATGAAGTTCTCGTAGCCGCGGTTGATCAGGTCGATGCCGTGCACGCGCGAGGTGCCCTCGGCGGCCAGCGCCGCGATCAGGTACGAGAACCCGCCGCGCAGGTCGGGGATGACCAGGTCGGCGCCCTGCAGCTTGGTCGGGCCGGAGACGACCGCCGAGTGCAGGAAGTTGCGCTGGCCGAAGCGGCAGGCCGAGCCGCCCAGGCACTCGCGGTACAGCTGGATGTGAGCACCCATCTGGTTGAGCGCCGAGGTGAAGCCGAGCCGGGACTCGTAGACCGTCTCGTGGACGATCGACAGGCCGGACGCCTGGGTGAGGGCCACGACGAGCGGCTGCTGCCAGTCGGTCTGGAAACCGGGGTGGACGTCCGTCTCCAGCGCGATGGCGTTCAGCGGACCGCCCGGGTGCCAGAAGCGGATGCCGTCGTCGTCGATCTCGAACGCCCCGCCGACCCGGCGGAAGGTGTTCAGGAACGTCATCATCGAACGCTGCTGGGCACCGCGCACGTAGATGTTGCCGCCGGTGGCCAGGGCCGCGGAAGCCCAGGACGCGGCCTCCAGACGGTCCGGCAGCGCCTTGTGGTTGTAGCCGCCGAGCCGGTCGACACCCGTGATGCGGATGGTCCGGTCGGTGTCGAGGGAGATGATCGCGCCCATCTTCTGCAGGACGCAGATGAGGTCCTCGATCTCCGGCTCGACCGCGGCGTTGCTGAGCTCGGTGACGCCCTCGGCCAGGACGGCCGTCAACAGCACCTGCTCGGTCGAGCCGACGGACGGGTACGGGAGGCGGATCTTGCAGCCGCGCAGGCGCTGCGGGGCTTCCAGGTACTGGCCGCCTTCGCGCTTCTCGATGGTCGCGCCGAACTGGCGGAGCACGTCGAAGTGGAAGTCGATCGGCCGGCCGCCGATGTCGCAGCCGCCGAGGCCCGGGATGAAGGCGTGGCCGAGACGGTGCAGCAGGGGGCCGCAGAACAGGATCGGGATGCGCGACGAACCCGCGTGGGCGTCGATGTCGGCGACGTTGGCGCTCTCGACGTGGGTGGGGTCGAGCACCAGCTCGCCCGGCTCCTCGCCGGGGCGGACCGTCACCCCGTGCAGCTGGAGCAGCCCGCGTACGACACGGACGTCACGGATGTCGGGAACGTTGCGCAGCCGGCTGGGTTCGCTGCCGAGCAGAGCGGCGACCATGGCCTTGGGCACGAGGTTCTTCGCGCCGCGGACACGGATCTCGCCCTCAAGCGGGGTGCCGCCGTGGACAAGCAGGACATCGTCGGTGACGGTCATGAATCTCGCGTTCCGAAGAGGGGGTGGGCAGGGGGGCCAGGGAAAAGGGTAAGGGCCATCACCCCCTTGTTCGTAAGGCCGACGTGGCCGTAGGACTGTCATGAATTCGGTACAACACCCTGCGTATCCACCACATGGCGGAGCGTTGCATTCCGTCTGCTCCGTCCGTGCGCGCTCCTCACTGCTGCGGTGCGCCCTGAGCTGCGGACGATCCGATCGCTCCGCCGGGGCTCCGCAAAGCGCGAATGTGCGGGATCATGGCGGCATGACCGAGGTGTCCTCCCTCACAGGGCGGCTGCTCGTGGCCACCCCCGCCCTCGCGGACCCGAACTTCGACCGCGCGGTGGTGCTGCTGCTCGACCACGACGAGCAGGGCTCCCTCGGCGTGGTCCTCAACCGGCCCACGCCCGTCGGCGTCGGCGACGTGCTGCTCGCGTGGGCGCCCCTGGCCGGCGCGCCCGGCGTGGTCTTCCAGGGCGGGCCGGTGGCGCTGGACTCGGCCCTCGGGCTGGCGGTCATCCCGGGCGAGGAGGGCCCGCTCGGCTGGCGCCGGGTGCACGGGGCCATCGGTCTCGTCGACCTGGAGGCGCCGCCGGAGCTGCTGGCCGCGGCCCTCGGCGGCCTGCGGATCTTCGCCGGGTACTCCGGCTGGGGGCCGGGCCAGCTGGAGGAGGAGCTCGGCGAGGGCGCCTGGTACGTCGTGGAGTCGGAGCCCGGTGACGTGTCCTTCCCCGACCCCGAGCAGCTGTGGCGGGCGGTGCTGCGCCGCCAGCGCAGCGAACTCGCGATGGTCGCCACCTATCCGGACGACCCGTCGCTCAACTGACGGGCGCGGGGTTAAGTACCCTGGTTGCATGAGCACTCTTGAGCCCGAGCGCGGGACTGGCACGGGGACCCTCGTAGAGCCGACGCCGCAGGTGTCGCACGGTGACGGCGACCACGAGCGCTTCGCCCACTACGTCCAGAAGGACAAGATCATGGCGAGCGCGCTCGACGGCACCCCCGTCGTCGCGCTCTGCGGCAAGGTCTGGGTGCCGGGCCGGGACCCGAAGAAGTACCCGGTCTGCCCCATGTGCAAGGAGATCTACGAGTCCATGGGCCCCGGCGGGGACAAGGACAAGGGCGGGAAGGACAAGTAGTCCCACCCCCCTTCCTCCCTCCTTCGCGGGACCGAGGCCCCCGGCGTGCCACAGCGCGCTCGGGGGCCTTTGCCGTGCCCGTGCGGCGCGTTAGGGTCGGCGCCACGAGCACTCTGCGGAACGTGCGTTGCGCAGGGCGCAACACGCTGACGCGAAGGGCCGACGCATGGACCTGCTCCGCACGGACCTCATCCCCGCACCCCGGGTCGCCGACCTCCACCCGGACGGGCGGCGCTTCGCCTTCGGCCCCGAGCCGCTCCTCGACGCCGGGCCCGGGGCCGGGACGGTCGCGCGGTGGCTGCGGCGGGAGCTCGGCGCGGCCACCGGCTGGGAGCTGCCCGCCGCCGGGGCCGGCCGCAGCGCCCAGCTGCGGCTGCGCGTCGACCCCGAGGCCGTCGGGGAGCCCGGGCCGGAGGCGTACCGCATCGACGTCGGCCCGGACGGCGCCGCACTGACGGGGGCGACGGCCGCCGGGCTGTTCTGGGCCGCCCAGACACTGCGTCAGCTCCTCGGCCCCGACGCCTACCGCAAAGCACCGCCGATCGGGCCGGCGCGGGTGTGGAGCCTGCCGCACGGGACGGTCGTGGACGGCCCGCGGTTCGGCTGGCGCGGGATGCTGCTGGACGTGGCCCGGCACTTCACGCCCAAGGAGGGGGTGCTGCGGTACGTCGACCTGCTCGCCGCCCACAAGCTCAACGTGCTGCACCTGCACCTGACGGACGACCAGGGCTGGCGGGTCGAGATCAAGCGGTACCCGCGCCTCACCGAGGTCGGCGGGTGGCGGGCGCGCAGCCGGTGGGGGCACCGGGCGTCGCCGCTGTGGAACGAGACCCCGCACGGCGGCTTCTACACGCAGGACGACATCCGCGAGATCGTCGCGTACGCCGCCGAGCGGCACGTACGGGTGGTCCCGGAGATCGACGTGCCGGGGCATTCGCAGGCCGCGATCGCCGCGTACCCGGAGCTCGGCAACACCGACGTGGTCGACACGGCGGCGCTGCGGGTGTGGGACGACTGGGGGATCAGCGAGCACGTGCTCGCGCCGACCGAGGCCGTGCTGCGGTTCTACGAGGGGGTCTTCGAGGAACTGCTGGAACTGTTCCCGGCGGAGGTCTCGCCCTTCGTGCACGTGGGCGGCGACGAGTGCCCGAAGGCGCAGTGGAAGGCCTCCGGCACCGCGCAGGAGCGGATCCGCGAGCTGGGGGTGGACGGGGAGGACGGCCTGCAGTCCTGGTTCGTCCGGCACTTCGACGGCTGGCTCGCGGAGCGCGGGCGACGGCTGATCGGGTGGGACGAGATCCTGGAGGGCGGCCTCGCGCCGGGGGCGGCCGTGTCCTCGTGGCGCGGCTACGCGGGCGGCATCGCCGCAGCCGAGGCCGGGCACGACGTGGTCATGTGCCCCGAGCAGCAGGTGTACCTGGACCACCGTCAGGCGGGCGGCGGGGACGAGCCGATGCCCATCGGGTACGTGCGCACGCTGGAGGACGTGTACCGCTTCGAACCGGTGCCGCCGAAGCTGTCGGCGCGGGCGGCCGCGCACGTGCTGGGCGCGCAGGCCAACGTGTGGACCGAGGTGACGGAGAACCAGGACCGCGTCGACTACCAGGCGTTCCCGCGGCTGGCTGCCTTCGCGGAGGTGGTGTGGTCGCGGCTGCCGGAGCCGGCGGAGCGGGACTACCCGGACTTCGAGGCGCGGATGGCGGCGCACTACGCGCGACTGGACGTGCTCGGGGTCGGTTACCGGCCACCGGGCGGCCCGTTGCCGTGGCAGCGGCGGCCCGGGGTGCGGGGACGCCCGATCGAGGGCGCGCCCCCGAACGTGTGACACGGGCGCCGGGCGGCGGACCTGAACGGAATGGGAACGGGTCCGGAACTCTGGCTGGATTTCCCGCTATACGGGGAAAACCGGACGTTCTGGGAGGAGCTCCGGCGAAGGCGGCACCGCGGGCGTACGGGACGTCGGGCACCGGCCGGGCCCGGGCCCGGTCCGGCGCGGGCCGCGGGGCGTGCGGCAGCCGGGCACGGGGGCGCACGGGGGGTCGCACGGGGGCGGTGGCACGGGGTGGACCCTCGCGCGGGGCGGGCCGGAAGATGTGCCAGAGTTGCCACGTCCCGGCGGTGAGCACGTACCGTACGGCGGACAGGCGTGAGCGCCGGGACCGGGACATCGGGAAGGGGCAGCTGGGTTGACCACGCACGCACCGCACGCACTGCACGCACCGGATTCACCTCAGGGTCCCCAGGGGCCCCAGGTGGCGCAGTCCGTGACACTGCCGGCCTCGCTCGACGAGGCCGTGGCGGCGCTCACCGCCATGCCCGCGGCCGTGCCCGTCGCGGGCGGCACCGACCTCATGGCCGCCGTCAACGCCGGGCTGCTGCGGCCCGCCGCTCTGGTGGGCCTGGGCCGGATCAACGAGATCCGGGGCTGGCAGTACCAGGACGGCCACGCGCTGCTCGGCGCGGGCCTCACGCACGCGCGGATGGGACGGCCGGATTTCGCCGCTCTGATCCCGGCGCTGGCCGCCGCCGCGCGCGCCGCCGGGCCCCCGCAGATCCGCAACGCGGGCACCCTCGGCGGGAACATCGCCACCGCCGCGCCCACGGGTGACGCACTGCCCGTGCTGGCCGCGCTGGAGGCCGTCCTCGTCATCGTCGGCCCGGGCGGGCAGCGGGAGATCCCGGTGTCGTACCTGCTGGCCGGCCGCGAGATGCTGCGGCCGGGCGAGCTGATCGGTTTCGTCCGGGTGCCGCTGCTGCACGCGCCGCAGGTCTTCCTGAAGGCCACGGGGCGTACCGGGCCGGGGCGGGCGGTGGCGTCCGTGGGTCTCGTACTGGATCCCGCGCGCCGGGGTGTGCGCTGTGCGATCGGTGCGGTGGCCCCGATGCCGCTGCGGCCGCTGGAGGCCGAGCAGTGGGTGGCCTCGTTGATCGACTGGGACGGCGAGCGGAGCCTGGCCCCCGAGGCCCTGGAGGCCTTCGGCGAATACGTCGCGGCCGCCTGTGTGCCCGACCAGGGGGAGCCGGTGGCTCCCGGTGTACTGCATCTGCGGCGGACGGTGGCCGTGCTGGCACGCAGGGCCCTGGGGAGGGCACTGACCTCATGAGCGAGAACGAGAACGAGAACGCGAACGTGACCCAGGGGAACGGCACGGCGGGCTGGGGCTGGGAACCGGTCCCGCAGGGCGGCGAGTACGACTCGGACGCCACGGCCTTCGTGAAACTGCCGCAGGACATGCTGGACGCGCTCGGCACCGGGGAGCCCCTCGCGGCGCCCGGGCACGGCTACGTGCCGCCGCCGATGATCGTGCCGCTCGGCTCGGCCACCACCGACCCGGCGGCCACCGGTACGTGGACGATCCCGGTGCAGTGGCCGGAGGCGGGAGGTTCGGCTCCGGCCGGGCCGGCGCCCGCGGCCGGCTCGGGTCCGGGGGCCGGGTCCGGGTCGATGGGCGGGTCCGGGTCGGTGGGCGGGCCGATCCCCGCGTCGATCCCGATCCCGGCGTCGGTCGCGGCGGCCTTCGCCGAGGCGGAGCCGGAGCAGCAGGCGGATCCGGGTGCGACGGCGGAGTGGCGCTTCCCCGAGGCGGCGCAGGAGCCCGAGACCGCGGCCTCGACGACCGGCCAGTGGGCCGTCCCCGAGTTCTCCGAATTCCCGGGACAGCAGAACGACTTCCGCCAGGGCGGACTGGACGCCGACTGGAGCCAGGCCCCGGCGACGCTGCCGGGCGGCGCCCCGGCGCCCTGGGCGTACCTGACGCAGCAGCCGGCCGCGGACCCGGACGGGCACCTGGACGGGAGCCTGGACGCGGGCGTCCTGCCGGGCACGGACGAGGCCGCGGCCTCGGTCGCCACCGCGACGCCGCACGGCGCCGGGCGGCTGCTCGGCGGGCCCGGGGTGGGCGCCGCCGGGCGCGGGCCGCGCGTGCTGGGCGGCCCGGGCGTGGGCACCCCGCTCCCGGAGGGCGAGCCGGTGCACCCGGCCCCGCACGACATCGACGCCGCCCACGGCCCGGCGGCGGAGCACTCCGAGGGCTCCCGGACCGCGGAACACGCCGAACACGTCGGGTACGCCGAACACGTCGGGTACGCCGGGCACACGGCTCCCGTGGAACCGGGCGAGCACACCGGGCACGGCGGGCCGACGCCGCACGCGGGCACCGACGGGCGCGGTTTCACCGCCTTCGGCGAAGCGCCGGAGCCGGGCGGGGCCGCCGAACCCGCGGCCGCGCCGGCGGTGGCCGCCGGCGGCCTGGACCTCTTCGGCGGAGTACGGGCCGAAGCGCCGGCGGGGGCCGGGCCCGCGCAGTCCGCCGAGCCGGCGCAGCCCGGGGGCACCGACGGGCACGGCTTCGCGGCCTTCGGCCATGCGTCGCCGCCGGAGCCCGAGCCGGCGCCGGAGCCCGAGGCCGAGGCTGTCGCGCCCGAGGCCGTCGCGCACGAGGCCGTGCCCGGGGCGGAGCCCGGCCTGCCGGAGTCCGGCGCCGCGGCCGCCGACCCCGGGTCCCGGGACGAGCCGGCCGCGCCGCAGACACCGGCCGACCACACGCCGGGTGCGGACACCGCCGACAGCGGCGTGGCACTCCCGGACGCGGGGACCGCCCAGGGGATCCCGGGCGAGGTGCCGACGTACGAAGAAGGAACGGCCGACGAGGCCGTCGCCCATCACGAACACCCGCAGGCCTCGTACGTGCTGCGCGTCAACGGCGCCGACCGGCCCGTCACCGGCGCCTGGATCGGCGAGTCCCTGCTGTACGTGCTGCGCGAGCGCCTCGGCCTCGCCGGCGCCAAGGACGGCTGCTCGCAGGGCGAGTGCGGCGCCTGCGCCGTGCAGGTCGACGGCCGGCTGGTCGCCTCCTGCCTGGTCCCGGCCGCGACGGCCGCCGGCAGCGAGGTGCGTACCGTCGAGGGGCTCGCGACCAACGGGGAACTCTCGGACGTGCAGCAGGCGTTGTGCAGGTCGGGTGCGGTGCAGTGCGGGTTCTGCGTGCCCGGCATGGCCATGACCATCCACGACCTGCTGGAGGGCAATCACGCCCCCAGCGAGCTGGAGACCCGTCAGGCGCTGTGCGGCAACCTCTGCCGCTGCTCCGGCTACGCGGGGGTCGTCGACGCCGTGCGCGAGGTCGTGGCCGAGCGCGAGGCGGCCGCGGCGGACCCCACGGGCCAGGGCCAGACCCCGGCGGCGGCGGGCCAGGCTCCGGGCCAGGCTCCGGAAGCGCGCATCCCGCACCAGGCAGCGCCCGGCGAGGGCGGCATCCACCACGGAGGCACGGCGTGAGCGGGCAGGACGCGGCGACCGCGACGACAACGGTGAACACCACGGTGACGGCCCTGGCCGCCCCGTCGGCGGAGGCCTCGGAGCAGCAGGTGCCGCGCGGCATCGGCGCGTCCGTGCCCGCCACCGACGCCCGCGCCAAGACCGAGGGCACCTTCCCCTACGCCGCCGACCTGTGGGCCGAGGGCCTCCTGTGGGCCGCCGTGCTGCGCTCCCCGCACGCCCACGCCCGGATCCTCTCCATCGACACCACGGCCGCCGCCGAGATGCCCGGCGTGCGCGCCGTCGTTACCCACGCCGACGTGCCCGGCGCCACGACGCACGGCCGCCGCATCGCCGACCGGCCCGTGTTCGCCCACGACGTCGTACGCCACCACGGCGAGCCCATCGCCGCCGTCGCCGCCGACCACCCGGACACCGCGCGGCTCGCCGCGGCGGCCATCGCCGTCGAGTACGAGCTGCTCGACCCGGTCACCGACCCCGAGCAGTCGTTCGGCGCGCCCCCCCTGCACCCCGACGGCAACCTGATCCGGCACATCCCGCTGCGCTACGGCGATCCGGAGGTGACCGGCGACGTGGTCGTCGAGGGCCTGTACCGGATCGGCCGCCAGGACCCCGCCCCCATCGGCGCCGAGGCCGGACTGGCCGTGCCGCGCCCCGACGGCGGCGTGGAGCTCTACACCGCCTCCACCGACCCGCACAGCGACCGCGCGCTGGCCGCCGCCTGCTTCGGACTGGAACCCGACCGCGTACGGGTGGTCGTCACGGGGGTGCCGGGCGCCACGGCGGACCGCGAGGACGCCGCCTTCCAGCTCCCGCTCGGCTTGCTCGCCCTGCGCACGGGCTGCCCCGTGAAACTGGCCGCCACCCGCGAGGAGTCCTTCCTCGGCCACACGCACCGACACCCGACCCTGCTGCGCTACCGCCACCACGCGGACGCGGAGGGCCGCCTGGTCAAGGTCGAGGCGCAGATCCTGATGGACGCCGGCGCGTACGCCGACGCCTCCGCGGAATCCCTGGCGGCGGCGGTGGCCTTCGCCTGCGGCCCGTACGTCGTCCCGCACGCCTTCGTGGAGGGCTGGGCGGTCCGCACCAACAACCCGCCCTCCGGCCACGTCCGCGGCGAGGGCGCCATGCAGGTGTGCGCGGCGTACGAGGGCCAGATGGACAAGCTCGCGGCCGCGCTCGGCATGGACGGCGCGGAGCTGCGCATGCGCAACGTCCTGGCGACGGGAGACCTCCTCCCCACCGGCCAGACGGTGACCTGCCCGGCCCCGGTGGCGGAACTGCTGCGCGCGGTCCGCGACTTCGAGCTGCCCGGCCTCCCGAAGGACACCCCGGAGGACGAGTGGCTGCTGCCCGGCGGCCCGGAGGGCGCGGGCGAGCCGGGCGCGGTGCGCCGCGGCGTCGGCTACGGCGTCGGCATGGTGCACATGCTCGGCGCGGAGGGCACCGACGAGGTCTCGACGGCCACCGTCAAGGTCGTGGGCGGCGTGGCCACGGTCATCTGCGCGGCGGTCGACACCGGCCAGGGCTTCGGCACGCTGGCCCGCCAGATCGTCCAGGAGGTGCTGGGCGTCGACGAGGTGGCGGTCGCCCCCGTGGACACCGACCAGCCGCCGGCCGGCCCGTCGGCGCACGGCCGCCACACGTGGGTGTCGGGCGGCGCGGTGGAACGCGCGGCCAAGATGGTCCGCACCCAACTCCTGCAGCCCATGGCCCACAAGCTGGGCATGTCGACGGAGCTCCTGCAGATCGCGGACGGCCGGATCACGTCGTACGACGGCGCCTTCTCGATGAGCGTCACCGAGGCGATGGAGGGCAAGGAACTCTGGGCGACGGCCCAGTGCCGCCCCCACCCGACGGAACCCCTGGACGGGGACGGTCAGGGCGACGCCTTCGTGGGCCTCGCCTTCTGCGCGATCCGCGCGGTGGTGGACGTGGACATCGAACTCGGTTCGGTACGGGTCGTGGAACTCGCGGTCGCCCAGGACGTCGGCCGCGTCCTCAACCCCCGCCAGCTGGAAGCCCGTATCGAAGCGGGCGTCACGCAGGGCGTCGGCGCGGCCCTGACGGAGAACCTCCGCACGGTCGCCGGACTGGTCCGCCACCCCGACCTGACGGGCTACGCGCTGCCGACGTCGCTGGACGCCCCGGCCGTGCGCATCGTCAAACTGGTCGAGGAACGCGACGTGGTGGCCCCGTTCGGCGCCAAGGCGGCGAGCGCCGTCCCGGTGGTCACGACCCCGGCGGCGATCGCCTCGGCGGTGCGGGCGGCCACGGGCCGTCCGGTCAACAGGCTCCCGATCAGGCCATCGGCTGCGGTGGCCACGTCCAACTCGTGACCGTGTGACCCACATTGCACGTGCAACCCCGGACTTGGGGCTGTCGGTGCCTGTCGCTAGAGTGATCGGTACACGTGTGCACGTGTGCGTGGACACGGGTGCGAACGGGGACGGGGAGCGGCGCCGGCGCCACTCCCACGGGGAGACGGGGAGGCCAACGTGGCAGACGACAACGGGGCAGGCGCGGTCCAAGCCGCCCTCAGTCTGGGGTTTTTGGGCCCGCTGGGCGTGGCCGCAGGTGTGGCTTACGGGGCGACGGCTGCGGCGCTGCAGATCCAGTACGACGAGTTGAAGGACTATCAGAAGCTGGTTGACGACCTTCTGAAGACGCTCAAGGAGTCCCCGGCCGATCACGGGAAGCTGGAAGACGGCACCCTGCCGGCGGGAGCTCTGGGCAAGAACTTCACTCAGGCCGAGAAGCTCTACAAGGCGTACAACACGGTCCACTCGGAGCTGAAGAACCTGTCGAAGGGGCTGGCGGTCCAGATCGAGGCTCTCGGCATCGCCATCCAGACCGCGGGCAAGGGCTACGCCGACGTCGACGAGGAGACGAAGCGGCGCATGGCCCTCCTCGCCAAGCAGGCCCATGACCAGTACGACGCGAAGCGCGACCCGTATGCGGGCAAGACGGCCGACGGCGGTCAGGCTGCGACGCCGACGAAGAAGGGCGGTGCTCTCGGATGAGCGAGTTTGAGGGCTACACGCACGCACAGCTGTACGCCATGGTCGCGGCGATGAACCCGGACAAGGCGTATGACTGCGCGAATCAGCTCACGACTGCCGCGGTCACGATCAGGAAAATCGGGGAGCTGCTCAAGAAGCACCAGGTCAAGGGCTGGGAGGGCGAAGCGGCCACCAAGTTCCAGAACTGGGTGAACCAGACGGGCAGCGCCACGCTGGTACTGGCCGACTACAGCGCCGACGGCGGCACGTACATGGCCGAGGCCGTCCAGATCATGCGCGAGGTCATGCCGACCGACTACGGCGCGGGTGACATGCCCAAGTACAACGCGACCGCGGAGGCGACCCTCAAGGAGAACCTCGCGACGTCCCGCGAGTACCACAACGACCCCGACGCGGTGAAGATGGGCCAGGAGGCCTGGTCGAAGCTGAGCGGGGACCACGCGCGGGCCGTGGACGCGATGACCAAGTTGGCCGGGGCGTACGACAAGACGGCCACCAACATGGAGAACGCGACGATCCCGACGTTCCCGCCGCCGCCGGACGTGTTCGTGCCGCCGGCTCGCGATGGCGAATACGACGTCGCGCGGTCTAGTAGCGGAACTGGCGGCGGGAACGGCTCGACGGGCTCCGGATACACCACCTCGAGCTCGTCGCACAGCACGTCCTCGGACGATCCCGGATCGGTCACCAGCCGTCCGCAGCAGCCGGACAGCACGGTTCCATCGGTGCCCGTGCCGACGACTCCGGACCACGAGGTGGACGTCGACCTCGACAACGTCGCCACGCTTCCGGACCGGACCGTGCCGCCGGTGACGACGACGCCCGGCCCGCTGCCCACGGGCCCCGTGAGCCCCACCCCCGGCCCCGTTCTCCCGCCCATGGGCTTCCCGCCTGTCAGAGGCGTGAAGACGCCCGGCCTCACCGGTCCTCCGGGCCTCGGCCCGTACCCGGGATTGGGCGGTCCCACGACTCCCCCTCCCAGAGGCAAGTCCCTCGGCATGCCGGGAATGCCCCCGCGTGACAGCGGTATCACGGGCGGCCGACAGGTGACGTCCACCGGCCCCAACTCGGGCATCCCGCGTGGCAACGTCATCGGCGAAGGCAATCACGCCGGCCGTGGCATGGGTGGCGGAATGGGTCCCGGCGGTGGCCACGGAGGCGGGCAGAACGGATTCGCGGCAGGTCGGCGACTTGCCTCGGAGCCGGGAGGCATCGTCGGAGGTAAGCCCGGTGCGGGCGCTCGCCCGATCGCGAGCGGTCAGCCGTTCACCCAGGGCGGTTCGGGCCTCGTGCGCAATGGCGCGGGTGGCGCGAGCGCGGGTGCCAGGGGGCAAGCGGGTGCCCGTGCGCAGACTCCGGGCAAGCGGCGGGACGACCAGAAGGGCGAGCGTCCCGACTACCTGGCCGAGGACGAAGAGACCTGGCAGGCCAACCGCCGTGTTGTCCCGCCCGTGGTCGACTGAGCAGAACGGACGTTGCACGGGATGCGCATGCGTAAGGCGACCTCGGCCCTGGTGGGTCTGCTGCTGGCCGGGGTCGCCGCGACCCCGGCCCACGCGGCCACTATTCGATCGCAGCAATGGCATCTCGACGCCATGAAGGCGGACGAGATCTGGAAAATCAGTACGGGGAAGGGCGTCACCGTCGCGGTAATCGACGACGGGGTCAGGGAGATTCCCGAACTGCAAGGCCAGCTCCTCCCCGGCAAGCGATTCACCCCGGACGGCGCCGACGGACCCACCGACCAGGGCGGCCATGGCACGACCATGGCCGCCTTGATCGCCGGAACGGGAAAGCACCCGAGCGGCGACGGCGGCTACGGTCTTGCTCCCGGCGCCAAGATTCTTCCCATCCTCGTTGCGGATACTGAAAGCGCGACGCCCACCTGGGTTGCGGCGATTCGGTACGCGGCAGACTCGGACGCCAAGATCATCAATATGTCCCTGGGGATGGGCGGCACGCCGGAAGATGATCTGGCGCGGGCCGACGCGGTGAAGTATGCCCTTGCGAAGGGAAAGCTGATCTTCGCCGCTGTCGGTAACACTGGCGATTCGACGAACCGGATTGAGTACCCGGGTGCGACCCCTGGGGTGGTCGGCGTGGGCGCGGTAGACACCGGTGGTGAGCCGACCAAGGAATCGCAGCACGGTCCCCAAGTAGAGCTGGCCGCACCTGGCATGGACATCTTTACGGCATGCTCGGGCAAGACGGGGGTCTGTAAGAACCACGGCACCAGTGACGCGACCGCCCTCGCCTCCGCCTCAGCCGCCCTTCTCTGGTCCGCGCACCCCGACTGGACCAACAACCAAGTCCTCCGTGTTCTGTTGAACAACGCCGGCAAGCCCGTCGACGGCTCCGGGCGCAACGACTACGTCGGCTACGGCGTGGTCCGGCCCAGTGTCGCGCTGAAGAATCCCGGCGACCCCGGTCCCGCCGACGTGTACCCGCTGCCCGACCTGGCGGCGGCCGCAGCCGCGGGTAAGTCCGCCGCGCCCTCCGCGCCCGCCGAGGGCAAGGCGCCCGCCGCCGCGTCGAAGGCCGAGGAGAAGAAGAGCGGCAGCTCGCTGCCCTGGATCGCGCTCGGTCTGGGAGCCTGCGTGCTCATCGGTGGCGCCGTGACCGTGGTCGTCGTACGCCGCAACCGCTGAGCTCTGAAGCAACCTGACCCTGATCTACCGGCTCTGACTCGGGAGTTCGCTCGATGTCGTTCGACAAGGAATGGTCGGCGGCTCGTGCCACCGCCACCGCCAACGTGTCCATGCGGCTCAACCAGGTGCCCGCCGATCCAGGCGGTGGCGGTGGTGGCGGTGGTGGTGGTGACCTGGAGCTCAACCAGGACCACATCGGTGCCGTCGGCTCCGACGCGTACAAGCTGCACAACCGTCTCCAGACGGACGGCAAGCACGCCGCCACCGCCACCACCGAGGCCGCCGGGGCCCTCACCAAAGAGGGCTTCGCGAGCGGGGCGGCGCTGCTCAAGGCCCACGGCCTCTGGGAGGGCCAGGTCAAGACGCTCGTGGCCGCCTGCGCCACCATCTCCAACGGCCTGAACTACTCGCTCGCCTCCCACGCCAAGGACGAGCAGCAGCTCCACGCAGACTTCACGGCGTCCGCGATCGACAAATTCCTGAAGTAGAAGAAGCAGAAGGGGACGGGGCGCCTGCATGCTGACGTACGAGAACGTGATGAGCACACCGCTGGACAAGCTCCAGACGGCGGTCACCGACTGGACCGCGATGGCCGGCAAGCTGGACGAGATGGCCGAGGCCGCGCGTACGGGCATGAAGGCGAAGGCCGACAAGGCCGACTGGAGCGGGGTCACCGCCGGGGTGGCGCGGGGGTTCGTCGACAAGACGGCCAAGGAGTTCGAGGACGCGGCCAAGGCCGCCAAGGGCATGCACCGGGTCCTCGCCGACGCGCACGCGACCTTCAAGGCCGCCCAGGACGAACTGAAGAAGCTCGCCGCCGAGGCCCCCGCGGCCGGTTTCCGGATCGACGCCACCGGGCGGGTCTCGGCGATCCCGCTGCCCACCGAGGCGGAGCGGAACGCGGCCCGCCACGACCCCGACTACCAGCAGACCCTGAACACGAACCGCAACGCCTGGCAGTCCCGCGTCAACCGCGCGGTGGAGGACGCCCAGGACGCCGACGACTCCCTGGTCCGCGCCCTCCAGGCGAACGTCACCGACGAACACGACTTCAGCGGGCCGACGTTCGAGACCCTCGACGCCGAACAGGCGGCCCGGGCCGCCGACCTGCTGAAGAGGGTCACCGGCGAGGGTGGCACGGCGCGCAACGTCGAGGCGCTGCGCGAGCTGGAGGAACTGCTCGACGACAACCGCGAGGACCCCGAGTTCTCGACGGGCTTCTACCGGACGCTCGGCGCCGAGGGCACCCTGGACATGTACTCCAAGCTCTCCCTCGACGCGACGAGCCTCGGGGCGCCGGGCAAGGACCGCGCGCTGATGGTCGCGAACATCCAGAGCGACATGGGCGCCATGCTCGGCCTCGCCACGCACAAGGACGTCCCCCACCACCTCGACGCCGCCTGGACGACCCAACTGATGAAGGCGGGCCGCAAGGAGATGGACGTCTTCGGCGGCGTCCGGCAGATCTACGGCTACCAGGCTCTCGGCGCGCTGCTTCGTGAGGGCCGGTACGACACGGAGTTCCTGACGTCGGTCGGCCGGGACATGGTCGCCATGGACCGCAAGGATCCGAACGCGTGGGAGTTCCACACCCCGTACGGCATGGAGTCGGTGCTCAGCCAGGGCGGGGACGGTCGCGGGTTCTACCCGCTGACCGGACTCATGGAGGCACTGGGCAACAACCCGGACGCGGCGACGGCCTTCTTCAACGAGCCGGTCCGCGAGGACAGCAACAAGGACGGCATCGTCACGAAGGACGACAAGCCGGTCGGCGGCCAGCACGGCAAGGACCGAGGCATGGTCGACTACATGCTCGACAAGAAGCCGTACATGGACAGCTTCGACATCACGCGGACCGGCGAACTCCACCCGGCGCAGCAGGCGCTCGGCGACGCCCTCATGGCGGCGGTCTCCCACCGGAGCCCGGGCGACGAGGACTCCCCGCCCGTCGCCCACACCAAGGAGATGGCGGCCGTCATGGAACGCGTCGTCGAGAAGATCGGCGGTGACCCGGACCTCGTCGTCAAGGCGCCCGACAGCGAGACCGACGCTTCGCTGGCGGCCCTGTCCGGGCACTTCGGCCAGATGGCCGCCGAGTACATTCCCGACTTGCAGGCCTCCGCCGAGAACGGCGGCGGTCAGATCAAGGTGTCCGGTGAGATGGCCGAGTTCAACAAGTCGGACATGGCCCGCTTCCTGGGCGCCGTGGGCCAGGATCCGGAGGCCTACGGCGCGATCACCAATGCCAACCAGGCCTTCACCGGGGTCCTCGTCAGCGACCTCATCGTGCATCGCGGCGACAACGGGCTCGTGGACGCGGCGATCGGCAACGCCGTCCATCCGGGCGGCGAGATCGCCGGAATGCTCACGGAGGCCAGAGCCCAGAACATGCACTCCGAAGCCGCCCACAAGGCGGAGGAGTACGTCAAGGGCGTCGAGGACAACGCCAAGTGGATCAACCGCGGCATCACCGCGGCCGGCGGCAAATACCTCGAGCTGGTGCCGCTGGCCGGCGACATCGTCGAGTGGGTGCAGGAGGACGTCACCGAGCACTTCGTCGACGAGGCCAAGAAGGACGGCCAGAAGCTGACGGGTGACATGGAGAACGACGTGTCCAGGATGTACGCCGACGCCCAGACGAGGGCGAGTGATGCCGCGAGAAGCGCTGTGATCAACGCGGCGACCGGGACGGGTATGTCGCGGACGGACGTCGACGTACTGGCCGGAGCCGCCTCCCGGGAGACCACCAACGGCCATTCGGCCGGACGCGACCAGGTGGCATCGGCGGCCGGGACGTCGTGAACGGCGCGGCAGCCCGACACATCGGAGCGGAGAAGGGGCGACGAATGGCTTGGACGAGGACACGGGCGATGCGGCTCTCGGGGCTCGTGGCGGGTGCGCTCCTGCTCGCGGGATGCGGCTCCGACACCGAGGCGAAGCAGCCTCCCGTGAAGGACCCCGTCGCGGCGACGGGCGACGCCTGTCCCGGGCTGCTCGACGCGGCGGCCGGGGATGCGTTGCAGCGCGTGCTCCAGGCCCAGTACCTGGTGCCGGACGACGACCAGGCCGTGAGCGCGGCGGTCATGGCCAAGGCTGTGGAGGACGCACGCCCCGTACCGGTGTGTCTGGCGACCGGGCAGGTCGGATCGGGCAGCCGGGTCGGGGAGATCCGGCTGCGGCCGGGCCCCCAGGGGGAGCGGGGCACGGGCGTGCGCGTGATGAGCAGGGAGAACGCGCGGGCGATCGCCTTCGACTGCCAGAGCTCCCGGGTCGGGACCGTGGGGACCCTGAGAGTCACCGCCACCTTCGAGAACCAGTGGGAACAGGGCACCTGGAAGGCGGAGCTGGGGAACGACTACCTGGTCATCGCACACTCCGCCGCCCGCGCCCTGGCCAAGGAGCTGGGCTGCCGGGACGGCGGTGATCTGCCCGAGCAGGCTTCGGGGCTGCCTGCCGCGGCGGCGTGATCGGCATGAGTGCCACGTCCCGTACGCGCGCCACGCCGGCGGTGGTGGCGGCTGCCCTCGCAGTCGGCGTCGCCCTGCTTTCCGGCTGCGCGGAGGCGGAGAAGCCGTCGGCTGCCTCGAAGGTGCGGCCCGAGACGTGCTTCGGGGTCTTCACGCCGGACGAGTTGGCGCCCCTGCTGGGCAGGGGAGACGAGGTCACGGTCGACTCCCCCTACGAGCTCGAACTGAACGCCCGACGCCGCGGGGTGACCTGCAACATCTACGTCGACGGCAAGAGTGGACTGCTCGCCACCGCGACCTGGCAGCCTCTCGGGCGCGGCTTCCAGCCGCTACCGGAGACGGCGAAGGCCGATTCGATTCCCGCCGTGGAGAACGGCAAGGTGTGGGACGCGGGGGCCGTCGCCGGGATCTCCTGCAAGAGGGCAAGGACTCCTTCGAGCTGGCCCTGGGGCTGTCCGGGAGCGTCGACGGCAAGGCCGAGGAGACGCGCCGGTTGCTCGCCGAGCTGATGAAGAAGTACGTCGACCGGGCGAAGCAGCAGAACCAGTGCGCCGGCTAGAGCCGGAAAAGGCGAAAGCCGCTCGGGGGTGCGCCTGCCCCCGAGCGGCTCGCCGCGAAGCCGTGACCGGAATCGAACCGGCGTAACTCGCTTTGCAGGCGAGTCCCTCAACCACTCGGGCACACGGCTGTGAGGTGGTGATGTGCACGACCGTACGGGGGCCGCGGGGGAGCGGGAAGGGTTCCGGGGCGGCCGCAACACGACTGCCATGCCGCGTTCACAGTGACCCGGCGGCCTAGGTCTCCGGGAGGAGGCGGGATCCGTCGAATAGACAGGGTCGAGATGGGGCTACGCACCTTACGCTGGGGCGATGAGTGCCCTTGAGCCCCGCGTGCCCCAGCGAACCGTACCGATCCCGCCCCTGCCACAGGGCGGGGTCCTCGGGCCCGCGTACCGGACGCTCAGCATCGGCATCATCTCCGTCGTCTTCCTGATCGCCTTCGAGGCCACCGCCGTGGGGACGGCCATGCCCGTCGCCGCGCGCGAGCTGGAGGGGATCGCGCTCTACGCCTTCGCCTTCTCCGCCTACTTCACGACCAGCCTCTTCGGCATGGTCCTGTCCGGGCAGTGGGCCGACCGGCAGGGACCGCTGCGGCCGCTGACCATCGGCATCGCCTCGTTCGCCTCCGGGCTCGTGGTGTCCGGTACCGCCGGGGCCATGTGGGTGTTCGTGCTCGGCCGTGCCGTGCAGGGCTTCGGCGGCGGGCTGGTCATCGTCGCCCTGTACGTGGTGGTCAGCCGGGCCTACGAGGAGCGGCTGCGGCCCGCCATCATGGCCGCCTTCGCCGCGAGCTGGGTGGTCCCCTCGATCGTCGGGCCGCTGGCCTCGGGGACGGTCACCGAGCACCTCGGCTGGCGGTGGGTGTTCCTCGGGATACCGGCCCTCGTCGTCGTGCCGCTGGCGGTGGCCCTGCCGGCGATACGCCGGACCGCGTCCGGGCCCGTCGACCCGGACGCGCCGCCCGTGGCCTTCGACCGGCGGCGGATCCGGCTGGCCCTCGGGATCTCGCTGGGCGCGGGGCTGCTCCAGTACGCCGCCCAGGACCTGCGGTGGCTGTCGCTGCTGCCGGGCCTCGCCGGCGCGGCGCTGCTCGTGCCCGCCGTGCTCGGGCTGCTGCCGCGCGGGACGTACCTGGCGCGGCGCGGACTGCCGTCCGTGGTGCTGCTGCGCGGGGTGGCCGCGGGATCGTTCATCGCGGCGGAGAGCTTCGTACCGCTGATGCTGGTGACGCAGCGGGGGCTGAGCCCGACCCTGGCCGGGTTCTCGCTCGCGCTGGGCGGCGTGACCTGGGCGGGCGGCTCGTGGGTGCAGTCGAAGGGGCGGATGGACCCGTACCGGGAGCGGCTGATGGTGGCCGGCATGGTCATGGTGGCCCTGGCCATCGCGGCGGCGCCCGCCGTGCTCATCGAGTCCGTGCCGGTGTGGACGCTGGCGCTGGCCTGGGCGGTCGGCTGCCTGGGCATGGGGCTGGTGATCGGCTCCACGAGCGTGCTGCTGCTGAAGCTGTCGGCGCCGGAGGAGGCGGGGGCGAACTCCGCCGCGCTGCAGATCTCGGACGCGCTGGCCAACGTGGTGCTGCTGGCGGGCGGCGGCGCCGCCTTCGCCGCGCTGGGCGGCGGAACCGTCGGCGCCTCCCACGCCCTGGCGGACGGGGCGTCGGCCTCGCACCCCGCCGCCTTCGTGGTGGTGTTCCTGCCGATGGCCTGCGTGGCCCTGGTGGGCGCCTGGGTCGCGACCCGCCTGGACGGCCCGCCGGGAAAGTAGTACCACAGTGGCCCCATCGGGGTGGTACCGTTTTGGTATGGCGATGAACCTGCGTCTCCGCGACGACCAGCAAGAAGCCCTGAAGCTCCGCGCCGAGGAGGAGGGCCGCAGCATGCACGCCATAGTGCTCCAGGCGATCGACCGCTACCTCGAACAGGAGGCGGACCGCGATACGGTGCGCCGACTGGGTGCGAAGTACGCGAAGAGCCACGCCGACCTGCTGCGCCGCCTGGGGGAGTAAGTGAAGTACCTGACCGTCCAGGAAGCCTTGGACCTGGCGGAGTTCGCCATGGGGGGACAGCAGGTCGCGGTACGCGATCTCGGCCTGCTCAGCTCCGCCGTGCACCGGCCGCAGTCCCAGATGTTCGGGATCGAGGCGTACACGGACCTGTTCGAGAAGGCCGGTGCGCTGCTCCAGTCCCTCGCGGTGAACCATCCGCTGGTGGACGGCAACAAGCGCATGGCCTGGATGTGCACGGTCGTGTTCCTCGACTTCAACGGGACCGAAATGGTCGACGTCGATCAGGACGAGTCGTACAAGCTGGTGATCGAGGTGGCCACCGGCACCCTGGAAGACGTGGCGCAGATCGCCCGGAGGCTGCGGGCGTTGCACGAAGCGATGTGACGCTCGCCGCACCGCGCGAGGTCACGGGCCTGTCCCTCCGCGAGGGGCGGGCCCGTCCCGGTAGGGTGGCCCGGTTGTCCTACGTACGACTGCCGAGAGCGACGAACCGGAGACCGTGACTACTACCGCCTCCCACCACCTCTCACCCGCCTTCCCCGGCCGCGCCCCTTGGGGTACGGCGGGCAAACTGCGTGCCTGGCAGCAGGGAGCGCTGGACCGGTACATCGAGAAGCAGCCGCGGGACTTCCTCGCGGTCGCCACCCCCGGCGCAGGCAAGACCACCTTCGCGCTGACCCTCGCCTCCTGGCTGCTGCACCACCACGTGGTCCAGCAGGTGACCGTGGTCGCGCCGACCGAGCACCTGAAGAAGCAGTGGGCGGAAGCCGCGGCGCGGATAGGCATCCGGCTGGACCCCGAGTACTCCGCCGGACCGCTCAGCAAGGACTACCACGGGGTCGCCGTCACCTACGCCGGTGTCGGCGTGCGCCCGATGCTGCACCGCAACCGCTGCGAGCAGCGCAAGACCCTCGTCATCCTCGACGAGATCCACCACGCCGGTGACTCGAAGTCCTGGGGCGAGGCCTGCCTGGAGGCCTTCGACCCGGCGACCCGGCGCCTGGCCCTGACCGGTACGCCCTTCCGGTCCGACACGAACCCGATCCCCTTCGTCTCGTACGAAGAGGGCAACGACGGGATCCGCCGCTCGTCCGCCGACTACACCTACGGCTACGGGAACGCGCTCGGCGACGGCGTCGTCCGCCCCGTCATCTTCCTCTCCTACAGCGGCAACATGCGCTGGCGCACCAAGGCGGGCGACGAGATCGCCGCCAAGCTCGGCGAGCCGATGACGAAGGACGCCATCTCGCAGGCCTGGCGCACCGCGCTGGACCCGCGCGGCGACTGGATGCCGAACGTGCTGCGCGCTGCCGACCAGCGGCTCACGGAGGTCAGGAAGGGCATCCCCGACGCGGGCGGCCTCGTCATCGCCTCCGACCAGGACTCGGCGCGCGCCTACGCCAAGCTGCTGCGGGAGATCACGGGCAGCAAGGCGACCGTGGTGCTCTCCGACGACACCGGCGCGTCGAAGCGGATCGACGAGTTCAGCGAGGACGGCAGCCGCTGGATGGTCGCGGTCCGGATGGTGTCCGAGGGCGTCGACGTACCGCGCCTCGCGGTGGGCGTGTACGCGACGACGATCTCGACCCCGCTGTTCTTCGCCCAGGCCGTCGGACGCTTCGTGCGCTCGCGCAGGCGCGGCGAGACCGCGTCCGTGTTCCTGCCGACCATTCCCTACCTCCTCGGCTTCGCCAACGAGATGGAGGTCGAGCGCGACCACGTCCTCGACAAGCCGAAGAAGCAGGGCGAGGAAGACCCGTACGCCGAGTCCGAGAAGGAGATGGACGAGGCGAACAAGCAGGAGGACGAGGACACCGGCGAGGACGAGCAGATGTCCTTCGAGGCGCTGGAGTCCGACGCGGTCTTCGACCGGGTGCTGTACGACGGCGCCGAGTTCGGCATGCAGGCGCACCCGGGCAGCGAGGAGGAGCAGGACTACCTCGGCATCCCCGGACTGCTGGAGCCGGACCAGGTGCAGATGCTGCTGCAGAAGCGGCAGTCGCGGCAGATCGCGCACAGCCGCCGCAAGCCGGACTCCGAGGCGGACCTGCTGGAGCTGCCGGCGGAGCGGCGGCCGGTGGTCTCGCACAAGGAGCTGCTGGAACTGCGGAAGTCGCTGAACACGATGGTCGGCGCGTACGTCCACCAGAGCGGCAAGCCCCATGGGGTGATCCACACCGAGCTGCGCCGGGTGTGCGGCGGGCCGCCGAGCGCGGAGGCGACGGCGGGGCAGCTGCGCGAGCGGATCAAGAAGGTGCAGGAGTGGGCCACCCGCATGCGGTGAGTCCACGGGAACGGTTCACACAGAACAGGGGACGGGGTCCGTGCGGAGCATCGCACGGACCCCGTCCGCCGTTGACCGCCCCGGACCGGTACGGGACACGGTCCGCGGTGCCGCCGTTGGCGCTCGTGGGGCGGTGAGGGTCTCCTGTGCAAAACGAGGTTACGAAACGACACCGTTGGCGATCAGGAATCGGCATAAACGGGTAGTGTGCGCCCGGATTCTGGACGAGCCCTTCCGCTGAGCGGACCTGCTCGCTACTGTCCCCGCATCGAACGCACCGTGGCAGCGCCGCCGCGGGAGCGCAGCCGGTGCCATGGCCGCTACCGGCGGCCTCTCCGTGCGCCGCCGCGGGACCGGCGGCGTTCCACCCCGAGAGTCACCGCCGCTCACCGAAAGAGGGAGAGGCGTCGTGACCGCGGAAACCTCCCAGACTCTCGACAGAGGGCTCAGAGTCCTCAAACTGCTCGCCGACACCGACCACGGTCTGACCGTCACCGAGCTCTCCAACCGCCTCGGTGTGAACCGCACCGTGGTCTACCGACTCCTCGCCACGCTCGAACAGCACGCCCTGGTCCGCCGCGACCTCGGCGGGCGGGCCCGCGTCGGTCTCGGGGTGCTGCGGCTGGGTCGCCAGGTGCATCCCCTCGTACGCGAGGCGGCGCTGCCCGCGCTGCGCTCCCTCGCCGAGGACATAGGGGCCACCGCCCACCTGACCCTCGTCGACGGCACCGAGGCGCTCGCCGTCGCCGTCGTGGAGCCGACCTGGACGGACTACCACGTGGCCTACCGGGCCGGCTTCCGCCACCCGCTGGACCGCGGGGCCGCCGGGCGGGCCATCCTGGCCGCCCGTCAGGGCTCCCTGATCGAACCCGGGTACACGCTGACGCACGGCGAGCTCGAAGCGGGCGCGAGTGGCGCCGCCGCGCCGCTCGTGGGGATCACCGGGCTGGAGGGCAGCGTCGGCGTCGTCATGCTCGCGGACGCGGTGCCGGAGCGGGTGGGGCCGCGGGTGGTGGACGCGGCGCGCGAGGTCGCCGACGCGCTGCGCTGACGCTGCGCCGTCGCTGCGCCGTCGCTGCGCCGTCGCTGCGCTGGGCTCGACTGGTTTGCGCCGGGTGCGGTGCGGGGGCGGGTGCGGCGCCGTTGCCGGGGGCGCTGCCCCCGGACCCCCGCGCCTCAAACGCCGGCGGGGCTGAGGGGGTGCCTCAAACGCCGGCGGGGCTGAAGGGTGCTGGCGGGGCTGGAGTGGTGTGGGGCCGGATAGATTGGGCGGGTGCTCTCAGCCCTCTCCCGTTTGTCGCGTCCCGTTGCCCTGGCCGTCTGTGCCGTGCCCGTGGTCGGGTTGTTCGTCGCCGCGGCCTTCGCGCCGCTGCCCTACGTGGTCGCCGTGCCCGGGCCGACGGCCGACGTGCTCGGATCCGACCAGGGCAAGCCGGTCATCACCGTCACCGGGGCGCCCGTCCGGGACACCGAGGGCCAGCTGCGGATGACCACCATTCGGGCCACCGGGCCGTCCTCGACCATGCGGCTGCACGAGCTCGTCGACCACTGGTTCAAGACCGATCAGGCGGTCATGCCCAGGGAGGCCGTCTACTCCTCGGGCGGAAGCGACGAGGAGATCGAGAAGCACAACCTGGAGGAAATGGCCAAGTCGCAGTCGGCCGCCGCCGAGGCCGCGCTCGGCTACCTCCACAAGGACCCCAAGAACGTGAAGGTCGACCTCAACCTCGCCGACGTCGGGGGCCCCAGCGCCGGCCTCCTCTTCTCCCTCGGCGTCGTCGACAAGCTCGACGGTGACGGCAGCGGCGGCGACCTCACCGGTGGACGCAGCATCGCCGGTACGGGAACCATCACCGCCGACGGCACGGTCGGCGCCGTCGGCGGCGTGGCCCTGAAGACCCAGGCCGCGCGCCGCGACGGGGCGAGCGTGTTCCTCGTACCGAAGGCCGAGTGCGCGGACGCGCGGTCGGAACTCCCCGAGGGGCTGCGACTGGTCCCCGTCACCTCGCTCACGGACGCGGTGAACTCCCTGCGTGCGCTGAAGCGGGGAGAGGACGTTCCGTCCTGCTGACGGCCGGCTTGCGCTCCAGGCCGCGCCAGGCGGGGAAGACCAGCGGCGCGAGCGTCGTCAGCAGGTAGGTGCCGCCGAACAGCAGCAGCGCCCGGCCGACCCCGAACCCGTCGACCAGCAGACCCGCCGCCAGCCCGCCCAGCGGCATGGTCAGCTCACAGCCCGCCATGGTCACCCCCGAGACGCGGCTGCGCAGCTCCTCCGGCACCTGCTCGTACATGACCGTCGTCAGGATCGGGTTGAGCACGCCCGCGCCCAGGCCGGCCAGGGCCATCGTCACCGCGAGCGGCAGCGGCGTGTCGGTGACGGCGGCCACCACGTACCGGGTCGCCCCGGACAGCAGGAAGGCCCCCGCGAACACCGCCCGGCGCGGGAACCGCTCGCCCCACATCCCGTAGAGCAGGGCGCCCAGCAGCGCGAAGCCGCCGAAGAGGGAGATCATCAGGCCGAGCGTGGTGGCGCCGCCGAGGTCGTCCCGGCCGTGCACGGGCAGCAGGACCGCCGACCAGCCCTGGTCCAGGCCGTTGGTCATCATGACCATCACCGTGATGCCCGTCAGCAGCCGGGAGCGGGTCAGGAAGGCCCAGCCCTCGGCCAGTTCGGTGCGGTACGCCGCGAAGGACGCCTTCCCGGCGGCCCGTTGCGGCTCGGCGGCCGGGACCCCGCGCAGGAACGCGGCGACCAGCAGCGCCGACGCGCCGTACGTCGCCGCGTCCAGCAGCAGGACGGTCTCGGCGCCGAACGCCGCGATCAGTACGCCGGCTACGGCGGCCCCGATCATCCGGGCGCCGCGCGAGACCGCGTCGTAGAGGCCGGCCGCCCGGCTGACGGTGGTGCCGGCGTGCTGGGCCAGGTTCGGCAGGAGCACGCCCCGGGCGGTCAGGCCCGGGGTGTGCACGAGGCCGCCGACGGCCATCAGCGCGCACAGCATCCAGAACTCCAGCACGCCCGAGTAGTGCAGCAGCGGGATCGCGCCGACCGCCAGACCGCTGATCAGGTCGGAGGCGACGGAGACCCGGCGGCGGCCGATCCGGTCGATGACCGGGCCGCCGACCAGGGCCGCCACGACCACGGGCAGGGTGGCGCAGAAGGCGACGACCCCGGCCCGGCCGGCGCTGCCGGTGGTCTGCAGCACGAACCACGGGACGCCGATGAGGGTCAGCGAACTCCCGGCTATGGAAATGGTGTTGGCGGCCAAGACGGCGATCAGCGGGCGCTTGTCCGTACGGCGCTCCGCGCGCGGCGACCCGTCGGGGAGTAAGGCGTGCACGGCAGGACTCCTGGGTGAGTGGGGGAGGGGTTGGGGGGCTCCCGGGGCTCCCGGGGGCTCCTGGGGGTGACGGGGGCGGCGAGCCGCTAGTCGGCCGTCTCGCGCGGGAAGGCGTGCGTGTGGAAGCGGACCGCCTTCGTGCCCTCCGAGGCCGGCAGGTCGCGATAGCTGTTGATCAGGTCGTGCATCTTGTGGATCAGCTCGTGGCTCTGCTCGGGAGTCAGGTGCAGGGTGAAGTCGCTCATGTCCGCGCCGCGCCGCCACTCCGTGGGCCAGTCGCCCGCGTTGCCGAGCCAGGTGCTCAGCTCCTGCGTGTGGATCGTCGCGATCTCGTGCAGGAAGAGGTTCGCCGCGCCGCGCACGGCCGGGTCCTCGTCGAGCGTCAGCGTCTCGTCGAAGGCCGTGCCGTCGTACGCGGCCCGCCACCAGCGTTCGCGGCCCTTGCCGCGCTCGGGCGCGTCCTCGACGAACCCGTGCGCCGCGAGCTGGCGCAGGTGGTAGCTGGTGGCGCCGCTCGACTCCCCGAGCCGGTCGGCCAGCTGGGAGGCGGTCGCGGGGCCGTCGTGGCGCAGGGCGCCCAGCAGACGGATGCGCAGGGGATGGGCGAGGCCGCGCAGTGAACGGGCGTCGAGCGTACGGATGTCGGGCTGTGCGGGTGCCGCAGGCGCTGCGGGTTCCACCGGCTTCTCGGGCATGACGCGACGATAGAGTTGCAAAGAGTCCTGTGCAAGGATTTCTTTGCAACGTCTTCTTTGGATGTCAGGCCCGGGTGTCGTCCTCGGCCGCCTGCTCGACCAGCGGGATGATCCGCAGGGGCACCGGGTTCTCCATCACGATCGCCGTAGAGGCCCGGACGATCCCCTCGAACCCGACGACGCGGTCGATCACCCGTTGCAGGTCGGCGTTGGACCGCGCCACCAGCCGGCACAGCATGTCACCGTGCCCGGTGGTGGTGTGCAGCTCCAGCACCTCCGGCACCCCGTCCAGGTGGGCCCGTACGTCGGCCCCCTGCCCCTGCTTGATCTCCAGCGTCGCGAAGGCGGTCACCGGATACCCGAGGGCCGTCGGATCGACCTGCGGGCCGAACCCGCGGATGACCCCGTTCGACTGGAGCCGGTCGAGGCGGGCCTGCACCGTCCCGCGGGCCACGCCGAGGCGGCGCGAGGCCTCCAGGACCCCGATCCGGGGCTCGCGGGCGAGCAGGACGATGAGCCGGCCGTCGAGTTCGTCGATGCCCATGGACGCCTCCGGATGCCCACGCGTGCCCGCGGGTGGTCATAGTGCACAGATGTTTCAGCCATCCTCCGCCCAGACTGGTCAGTTTGTACAGCCAAACAGGAAACTATTGCGCAGCTTGTGGATCGGCGGGACTCTGCGCTCATGACTGAGTCTCTGGCGAACCTCGAAACCACCCCGCACACCGCGCGTGAGGCAGATCCCTTCCCGGTGAAGGGCATGGACGCGGTCGTCTTCGCCGTCGGCAACGCCAAGCAGGCCGCGCACTACTACTCGACCGCCTTCGGCATGAAGCTCGTGGCCTACTCCGGACCGGAGAACGGCAGCCGCGAGACGGCCAGCTACGTCCTGACCAACGGCTCCGCGCGCTTCGTGCTGACCTCGGTCATCAAGCCGGCGACCGACCACGGCCGCTTCCTCGCCGAGCACGTCGCCGAGCACGGCGACGGCGTCATCGACCTCGCCATCGAGGTCCCGGACGTCCGCGCGGCCTACGCGTACGCCGTCGAGCAGGGCGCCCGCGGCCTGGACGAGCCCTACGAGGTCAAGGACGAGCACGGCACCGTCGTCCTCGCCGCGATCGCGACGTACGGCCAGACCCGCCACACGCTGGTCGAGCGCGCCGACTACACCGGCCCGTACCTCCCCGGCTACGTGGCCGTCGACCCGATGGTCGCGCCCCCGGCCAAGCGGACCTTCCAGGCCATCGACCACTGCGTCGGCAACGTCGAGCTCGGCCGGATGAACGAGTGGGTCGCCTTCTACAACAAGGTCATGGGCTTCACGAACATGAAGGAGTTCGTGGGCGACGACATCGCGACCGAGTACTCGGCGCTGATGTCCAAGGTCGTCGCGGACGGCACCAAGAAGGTCAAGTTCCCGATCAACGAGCCGGCGATCGCGAAGAAGAAGTCGCAGATCGACGAGTACCTGGAGTTCTACGGCGGCCCCGGCGTCCAGCACATCGCGCTGGCCTCGAACGACATCGTCGCGACGGTCCGCACGATGCGCGCGGCCGGCGTCCAGTTCCTCTCCGTCCCGGACAGCTACTACGACACGCTCGGCGAGTGGGTCGGCGACACCCGGGTGCCGATCGACGAGCTGCGCGAGCTGAAGATCCTCGCCGACCGCGACGAGGACGGCTACCTGCTGCAGATCTTCACCAAGCCGGTGCAGGACCGCCCGACCGTCTTCTTCGAGATCATCGAGCGCCACGGCTCCATGGGCTTCGGCAAGGGCAACTTCAAGGCCCTGTTCGAGGCGATCGAGCGCGAGCAGGAGAAGCGCGGCAACCTCTAGCCGTTCCCACGGCTTCGGGCCCCCCGGCCGGCGCCGGGGGGCCCGCCCGTGTCCCGGCCGACGGCGTCGCGACCCCGTGAGGGGAGGGCCGCGGCGCCGTCGGCCGGTCAGCCGGGCGGCCGGTGGGCCGGTGGGCCGGTCAGCGGCCGGACGAAGAGGGAGCCGCCTTCGGCTCCTGGGACCCCTTCGGCTTCGGCTTGGGATTCGGCTTGGGCAGCTCCGGCTCCACCCACGGAGTGGCCGGCTGGAGGTGCTCCGGGCCGCCCGGCGGCGGCTGGCCGATCGCCGTCAGGGCCTCCTTGGCCACCGGCCCGCGCAGCGGCGAGAAGTGCGGGTTCGTCCGCGCGGTCTCCTGGAGGTGGCGGCGGGCCGCCGCCACATCGCCGAGGCCGCGCTCGATCATCGCCCGATGGTACGAGAAGTCGGCGCTGCGCAGGCCCTGTTCCGTCGCCTTCTTCGCGTACTCCAACGCCGCCGCGTCCTCGCCCGCCTGGTGCAGGGCCCACCCCAGCGCGTCCGCCACCTGCACGCTCCGGTGCCGCAACCACTCCTCCGACAGCCGTCGCACCGCCGCCGCCGGATCGCCGTGGTCCGCCTCGTACAGGCCGAGGACCACGTCGTCGTCGACGCCGTTGCGCGCGTCCCGCGCCGCCAGCGAGCCGATCATGTCGTAGGCGACGCGCGCCTCTTCCGTCCGGCCCAGCGACTCCAACAGCTCGCCCAGTTCCCTGGCCAGCTGCGGCACCGGGGTCCGCCCCAGCGCCAGCCGGTAGTCCCGCACCGCCTCCCCGGAGCGGTCCAGCGCGGCCAGCGCACGCGCCCGGCCGCCCAGGGCCTCCGCCTGCGCCGGATCCGTCCGCAGCGCACCCTCGTACTGCCGCAGCGCCTCCGCCGCGTCGCCCCGCTCCCACGCCAGCTCCCCGAGCCGGAACAGCGCGTACGCCTTCTCCGCCGGGGCCTTCGCCGCGCCGGCCGCCTCCTCCATCGACACCACCGCGTCCTCGCGCCAGCCGCGGTCCCGGTAGACCTGCGAGGCCCGCACGTACGCCGCCAGGCCCGGCCGCAGCTCCAGCAGCAGCTCCATCGCCTTCTGCGCGCCCTTGTAGTCGCCGAGCCCCGTGTACGCGTCCACGAGGACCGGGTACGCCGTCCACCGCTTCGGCGCCTGCGCCCGTACGAGCTCACCCCACTTCCGGGCGGTCCCGAAGTCCCGGCGGGCATTGGCCAGCGCGCCCATGCCCGTCATCGCGTCGAAGTTGCCCTTCTCCGCCGGGCGGACCTCCAGCGAGCGCTTCAGCGCCTTCTCCGCCTTCGGGAACCAGCCCGAGTCCGCGGTGCGCCGGGCCTGTTCGATGTACGCGGAGCCGAGAACCGCCCACGAGGCGTCGTCGTCCGCGTGCCGCGCGACCCACTTCTCCCGGTCCGCCACCAGCGCCGTCACGTCCACCGCCGCCGCGGGAGCACCCATGCCCACCGCCGACGCGGCGCGTTCGCTCGGCCCCGGCGGGCGGGCGTCGTCACCGGTCCGGGCGGGGCGGATCAGCAGGGCCCCGGCGATCAGGACCACGGCGACCGCGGCGGGGACGAGCGTCTTGCGGCCGGTGAAGGTCACGGGCGGCGCCGGCGTCTGTGATTCCTCGTCGATACGGTCCATGGGGTCACTGTGCGTCAATATGAAGAGTTCACGGAGGTGCCCGAAGAGGGGCGCGGGCGTGTTCACACCGATGGTCCCGCGACGACCTCTGGGAGGGGCCCCACCGGGGTGCCACGCTGGTCCCATGGATGACGATCTCTCCGCACGTCTGCGAGCGAACCTCCTCGAAGGGCTCCCGGCCGACGCCCTGCTCACCGACCCCCAGGTGACGGCCTCCTACGCCACCGACATGGCCGGCTTCTGCGCCGCCGGGACCCCGGCCGTCGTCGTACTGCCCCGGACCGTGGAGCAGGTCCGGCACGTCATGCGCACCGCCACCGCCCTACGGATCCCCGTCGTCCCCCAAGGCGCCCGTACGGGCCTGTCGGGCGGCGCCAACGCCTCCGACGACTGCATCGTGCTGTCCCTGGTGAAGATGGACCGCATCCTGGAGATCAGCGCCGTCGACCGGATCGCCGTCGTCGAACCGGGCGTGGTGAACGCCGTGCTCTCGCGGGCCGTCGCCGAACAGGGCCTGTACTACCCGCCCGACCCCTCCAGCTGGGAGCAGTGCACCATCGGCGGCAACATCGGCACCGCCTCGGGAGGCCTGTGCTGCGTCAAGTACGGGGTCACCGCCGAGTACGTGCTCGGCCTCGACGTGGTCCTGGCCGACGGACGGCTGCTGCGCACGGGCCGGCGCACCGCCAAGGGCGTCGCCGGGTACGACCTCACCCGGCTCTTCGTCGGCTCCGAGGGCAGCCTCGGCGTCGTCGTCCAGGCCGTCCTCGCCCTCAAGCCCGCGCCGCCCCGGCAGCTCGCGCTGGCCGCCGAGTTCCCCTCCGTCGCGGCGGCCTGCGAAGCCGTCTGCGCCGTCATGGAGGCGGGCCTGACCCCCTCGCTGCTGGAACTGATGGACCGTACGACCGTCCGCGCCGTCAACGCCCTCGGCAGGATGGGTCTGCCGGAGGCCACCGAGGCCCTGCTCCTGGCCGCCTTCGACACCCCGCACGCCCCCGACGACCTCGCGGCCGTGGGGGAGCTGTGCACCGCCGCCGGGGCCACCGCCGTCGTGCCCGCCGAGGACCAGGCGGAGTCGGAACTGCTGCTGCAGGCCCGCCGGATGGCCTTCCCCGCGCTGGAGACCCTGCGGCCCGCGACGATGATCGACGACGTCTGCGTACCGCGCTCGCGGCTCGCCGAGATGCTCGACGGGACGGCCGCCATCGCCCGCGCCCACGACCTGCTCATCGGGGTCTGCGCGCACGCCGGAGACGGCAACACCCACCCGATCGTCTGCTTCGACCCCGC
Organism: Streptomyces sp. NPDC005533; assembly: GCF_042871845.1. Taxonomy (NCBI): domain Bacteria; kingdom Bacillati; phylum Actinomycetota; class Actinomycetes; order Kitasatosporales; family Streptomycetaceae; genus Streptomyces; species Streptomyces sp. NPDC005533. The sequence continues at coordinate 92,395 of NZ_JBIAJH010000008.1, forward strand.
CGACGAGGACGAGACGCGGCGGGCCCGCGAGTCCTTCGGCGCGATCATGGCGCTGGGGCTGGAACTGGGCGGGACCATCACCGGCGAACACGGGGTCGGCATCCTGAAGAAGGAGTGGCTGGCCCGCGAACTCGGTCCGGTGGGGCTGGAGATGCAGCGCGCCGTCAAGCAGGCCTTCGACCCGCTCGGGCTGCTCAACCCGGGCAAGCTCTTCTGACACCTGCTCCCCGGCCGGCCGGCCGGCCTCACAGGTCCCCGTCCGCCGACTCGTCCGACGGCCACGGGTCGCGCAGCCACAGGTCGTCGGCGGGGGTCGGCGTGAGCAGCACGGCCAGGGCCGCCTCCAGGCCGAGCCGCTCGGCCTCGGTGCCGGGCGGCACCGCGCGCAGGGTGCGCTCCAGCCAGGCCGACACGGCACCGGCGGGGGCCTCCAGGAGGGCGTCGCCGTCGGGGGAACTGAGGGCCATGCAGAGCACGGACTTGTTGTCGACCTTGGTGGGCCAGATCCGGACGTCGCCGTGGCCGCAGGGGCGGAACACCCCCTCAACGAGCAGCTCGCGGGCGAAGGTCCAGTTGACGGGGGTGCTGGAGCCCGTGTGGAAGGTGATGTGGACGGCGTACGGGTCCTCGGTGAGGTAGAGGAGCCGCGCCGGGACGGGGATGCTGCGCTCGGGGGACAGGACCAGCTTCAGTTCCAGCTCGCGCTCGATGACGGGGTGGTGCATGACGGCCTCACTTCGGTTCGGTGCGCAGGGCCTGATGGCGCCCCACATCCCGAGAGAGCGCCGATGCGTCCGGGTATGACGCGAGTTCCGGCGACGAACCGCAGATTGGCCGAATTCTGTCAGCTGACCGAAATCCGCCGTGGGGGGTGAGGTTCGCTCAATGGCTTGGATTCTCCCGTTACCGGACCTGTCGGGCCGAGGTTCTTGGCTATGGTCCTCCCTTGCACAAGCCTCAAGCCACGATCGGAGTTGGGGACATGACGGCCTCCCCTGGTGACGGCGAGCACGCGGCCCGCGAGGGCTACTACCCCGATCCGTCCATCCCCGGGTACATCCGGTACTGGAACGGCGCGGCCTGGGTACCGGGCACGAGCCGCCCCGCCCCCGCCCAGGAGACGGGCCCGGTGTTCCTGGACGAGACCTCCGTGACCGAGGCACTGCCCGAGCCCGAACCGGAACGCGCACGCGAGCCGGAGCCGGTGGTGTGGCAGGCCGACCCCGTGCACCAGGCCGGCTTCGGCGGGCCCCGCGACCACCGGGTCTCGTGGGGCAGCCCGGCCGAACCCGAACCCGTCGCCGAGGCCGGCCCGGGCGCCGGGCGGCCGGCGGGCATCTCCCTGGCCCGTACGCCGGCCGCGGCGGCGGCGCCCGCGGCGCCCGCGGCCTCCCTGGGCATCCTGTCGGCGCGCTCCCCGGCCGCGCAGGCCCCGGCGCCCGCCCCGGCCCCGGCATGGCCCGACGCACCCGCAGCCGGCGTGTCCGGAGCCACCACCTCCTGGCCCGGAGCCGCCGCCGCGCCGGCCCCCGCACCCGCGCCCTCCTGTCCGGCCGCACCGGCCGACCCCGGCCCGGAAGCCGGGCTCCCCGCCGCGCCCCGCCCCGGCACCGCGCAGCCCGCCGAGGCGCCCCGGCCCGAGGTGTGGGCGCCCCGGCCCGCGGGCGTCCGCCCGAGGGTGCCGGCTCCCGAGGCGGCGGCCCCGGCGGAGCCCAGCGCCAAGGGCTGGGAGCCGCGCGGGTCCGAGGGGGACCGCCCGGCCGATTCCGGCCGCCCGGCGGCCGCCGGTACGCCCCGGGCGGTCTTCGAGCGGATGGCCGAACGGGCCGTGCGCCCCGCCGGGCTGCCCCGCAGGATCGTGGCCCGCGCGCTGGACTCCCTCGTCCTCACCGTCGTCGCGGCCGCCGTCGCCCGGCCGCTCCTCCCCGAGGCCACCGCCCACGTGCAGGCCAAGGTGGACGCCGCCCGCGCGAGCGGACGCACCACCACCGTCTGGCTGTTCGACACCACCATCGCCGGACACGTAGGCCTGGTCCTCGGCGCGGTCCTCCTCTTCGGGGTGCTGTACGAGGCGCTGCCCACCGCCGTCTGGGGCCGCACCGCGGGCAAGAAGCTGCTCGGCGTGCGGGTGCTGGCCGTCGCCACCCTCCGCCCGCCCACCTTCGGCGCGGCCCTGCGCCGCTGGCTCGTCTACGCCCTCCTCGGCCTCCCCGGCAGCCTCTGGTGCCTGGTGGACCGCCCCCGCCGCCAGGCCTGGCACGACAAGGCCGCCAGGACCTACGTAGCCCGCTAGCCCCCCAAGGCGGGCCCCGCGCCTCAAACGCCGGCGGGGCTGGATTTGTGCGGCGGAGCCGGATGGTGCGGCGCACCTGGAGGGTGCGGCTTACAGATCGGGGCTCCGCCCCGCACCCCGCGCCTCAAACGCCGGCGGGGCTGAGTTTGTGCGGCGTAGCCGGATGGGTGGGGCTGGGCTGGATGGTGTGTCGGGGCTGGGGAGCAGGCGGGTCGGTTGGGGTGGGGGTGGGTGTGTGTCGGGGTGATCCCCGCAGGGTGCCGAACGCACTGCCGCCGAGGTGTCCGACCTCCCGTCACGTTCGGCGCCCGAGGAGACGCCCCGGCGCGCGGCCCCGCCCCCCCCCCCCCCCCCCCCCCCCCCCCCCCCCCCCCCCCCCCCCACCCCGCCGACCCCGCCCGAGCGGCGCAGCCAACGGGCGCCCGCCCCCACCCCAACCGGCCCCCACCCCGACCCCGCAAGCGCGGCGCAGCCAACGGGCGCCCGCCCCCACCCCGACCCCGCCCAAGCGGCGCAGCCGACCCGCCCGCTCCCCCGAACGGACGCCGTCCCGTTGCGGGGGTGACGGTGGCGGGGTCGACTCGGGCCATGAGTACCGACCAGCCGCCGCCGGGCGAGTCGCCCGAGGACGACCCGTTCCTCAAGAAGCCCCAGGAACCGACGCCTCCGTCGGGCGGTTCGCCGTACGGCTCGCCGCCACCGCCCCCCGGCAGCGGCGGCCCCCCGCCACCCCCGGGAGGACCGGGCGGCGGATACCCGCCCCCGCCGCCCCCGTACGGCGGCGGTGACCCCTACGGCGGCGGCCACGGCATGCCCGATCCGCTCGCCGGGATGCCTCCGCTCGCCGACTTCGGCCGGCGGCTCGCCGCCCGCATCATCGACGTGCTGATCGTCGCCGTGCCGCTGTTCCTCATCCAGCTGGCCTTCGGCACGAACCGCTACACGGTCCAGACCGACCAGGGCGAGGACGTCAGCGAGGTCATCACCAAGTCGTACAGCGGCAGCGGTCTGGTGATGACACTGATCTCGATCGTCGCGTACGTCGGCTACGACTGGTGGTTCACCAGGAAGAGCGGCCAGACGGTCGGCAAGAAGGCCCTGGGCCTGCGCGTCGCGATGCTCAACGACGGCAGCGTGCCGAGCTCCAACGCGGCCCTGAGTCGCGCCGCGGTGCTCTGGCTGCCGACGCTGATCTGCTGCTTCTGCCTGTGGCCGATCGCCCTGGTGGTCTCGGTCCTCGTCGACAAGCCGTACAAGCAGGGCCTGCACGACAAGGTCGCCAAGACGGTCGTGGTCCAGGCCACCACCTAGCGCGGGCAGTACGACACAGCGGGCGGTCTCCCTCCGGGAGGCCGCCCGCGCCGCGTCGTGAAGTCTCAGTGGTGGACGGAGTGTTCGGCCTCGACGGTCCGGGGGTCGGGCACCCGGGCGGCCGGGGTCGCTCCGTCGTGCGTGGCGGGCTCCGCGGCGCGCGCCGGGGCCGCGGAGGCCCCCGTACGGGCCGCGTGACGGCCGCGGCGCCGTGGCACGGGGACGGTGAGGGCGACGAGCAGACCCAGGGCGAGCGCGGCTGCGGAAATGACCGCGACCCCGAGCCCGGTACTCGTCTGCGACAGCAACAGCATGGCGATCGTCGACACGATGACCGTGGCGGACCCGTAGGCGAGCTGTGCGGCAGTCGGACGCGGCATGGCGGTATCCGTCCTCGGGAGGGGAGGGGGAGTCGGCTCAACTCGGTCGCGCGTCAAGTGACTCTACGACGGGAGATGCCCGAGAGGAACCGCCGGTAAGCGTGACCTAACACACGGTGCCGGAGCACGGGGGGCGCACGGCATCATTTTCCGTGCCACGCCGGAGGGGGAAATGGGGACGGGACGGACCTTCGACGGGGTCGGGAAGGGCCCTTCGCCCCGTATGGCAGGGGAACGTCCGGATAGCGGAACTGCCTGACCGCATAGTGCAGTTGTAAGGCTCAAGTCAAGGTCTGTCTTTTCTTGCTTCTCTCCGGTCAAATGTCGTCACTTGAGACGCGCGCCGCGCGGAACCCCCCGCTCCTATGGAGAAGTTCCGACCTACGTCGCGGCCGCGGGAGGGGAACGACATCAAGTGACCAGCAATTCCGCCAGACGGCGTGCAATCCGTGCTGCCGCCGTCACCGTGACCATGGCTGCTTGTGCGACAAGCGCCACCTTCTTCACCGTTACCGCGGCCCAGGCCGACATCAAGGGGCCGGGCGCCCCCGCGGTCGACCGGCAGGACCCGACCGCTCCCGCCAAGGTCGTCGAGCACGACCTGAAGGGCCCCTTCAGCGAGCAGCAGGCCCAGCAGCGCAAGGCCGCTCTGGACCAGGTGCTCCAGGGCAAGAAGGACATCGAGCAGCGCGGCGCCTCGAAGGTCGTCAAGCTCGACGACAAGAAGTACGTCGAGCTCGGCCGCGAGCGGACCGACAAGATCTTCACGATCCTCGTCGAGTTCGGCGACCAGGTCGACAACACGACCATGTACGACCCGGACGGCCCCGGCCCGCAGCCGGCGGTCCCGAAGTACGGCGGCACCCCCGGTCCGCTGCACAACACGATCGCCCAGCCGGACCGTGCGAAGGACAACAGCACCGCCTGGCGCAAGGACTTCAGCCGCGAGTACTTCCAGGACCTGTACTTCGCGTCGGGTGAGGGCAAGGACTCGCTGAAGACCTACTACGAGAAGACCTCCTCGGGCCGTTACTCGGTCGAGGGCGAGGTCGCCGACTGGGTCAAGGTCCCGTACAACGAGGGGCGTTACGGCTCCAACTACTGCGGCCAGACCAACTGCTCCAACGTGTGGGACACCGTCAAGGACGGCGTCACCGCGTGGACGGCGGCCCAGAAGAAGGCCGGGAAGACCGACGCGCAGATCAAGGCGCAGCTGGCCCAGTACGACCAGTGGGACCGCTACGACTTCGACGGCGACGGCAACTTCAACGAGCCCGACGGCTACATCGACCACTTCCAGATCGTCCACGCGGGCGAGGACGAGTCGGCCGGCGGCGGCGTGCAGGGCACGACCGCGCTGTGGGCGCACCGCTGGTACGCCTACGGCACCGCGGCGGGCAAGACCGGCCCGGAGAACAACAAGGCCGGCGGCACCCAGATCGGCGACACCGGCATCTGGGTCGGCGACTACACGATGCAGCCGGAGAACGGCGGCCTCGGCGTCTTCGCGCACGAGTACGGCCACGACCTCGGCCTGCCCGACCTCTACGACACCACCGGTGGCGGCGAGAACAGCGTCGGCTTCTGGTCCCTGATGTCGGCCGGCTCCTGGCTCGGCACCGGCAAGGACTCCATAGGCGACCTCCCGGGCGACATGAACGCCTGGGACAAGCTCCAGCTGGGCTGGCTGAACTACGACACGGCGAAGGCCGCGACGAAGTCCACCCACAAGCTGGGCGTGGCGGAGTTCAACACCAAGGACAAGCAGGCCCTGGTCGTCGAGCTGCCGAAGAAGAAGGTCCAGACGGACGTCGTCGCGCCCGCCGAGGGCTCCGCCCAGTGGTGGAGCGGCATGGGTGACGACCTCAAGAACACCCTCACCCGCTCCGTGGACCTGACCGGCAAGAAGTCCGCCGCGCTGTCCCTCAAGGGCTGGTGGGACATCGAGGCCGACTACGACTACCTCTACACCGAGGTGTCCACGGACGGCGGCGCCACCTGGACCGCCCTCGCCGGCACCGCCGACGGCACGGCCATCCCGGCCGACGCCTCCGGCAGCCCGTCGCTCACCGGTGTCTCGGGCGCCTGGAAGAACCTGAACTTCCCGCTCGACGCCTACGCGGGCAAGAAGGTCGACCTCCGCTTCCGCTACCAGACGGACGGCGGCGCGGGCGGCAAGGGCTTCACCGCCGACGCCGTGACCCTCACCGCGGACGGCTCCGCGCTGTTCACCGACGGCGCCGAGAACGGCGACAACGGCTGGACCGGCAAGGGCTTCTCGCGCATCGGCGCCAACTTCACCAAGGAGTACGCGCAGTACTACCTGGCCGAGAACCGCCGCTACGTCTCGTACGACAAGACCCTCAAGGTCGGCCCGTACAACTTCGGCTTCGGCAACACCAAGCCCGACTGGGTCGAGCACTACCCGTACCAGGACGGCCTGCTCATCTGGCAGTGGGACACCAGCCAGAAGGACAACAACACCAGCGTCCACCCGGGCCAGGGTCTGATCCTGCCGATCGACGCCAACGCCAAGCCCATGAAGTGGGCCGACGGCACCCTGCTGCGGAACAAGATCCAGCCGTACGACGCGACCTTCAGCGCCTACTCGACGGACGCGTTCACGCTGCACAAGAACGGCGAGTCGCTCTTCCTGAAGCCCAAGCCCGCGAACCTCGTCTTCGACGACCACAAGGGCAAGTACTTCTACGACGAGAACCCGACCGGATCGGTGAAGGTCACTGACACCAACACCAAGATCAAGATCCTGAAGGAGACCTACGACGGTGAGGTCATGACCGTCGAGGTGGGTCCCTCCTCCAAGTAATTCGTTAAAACCGCAGGTCAAAGCATGATCGGCCGTCGCCCTCTAGCGGGCGGCGGCCGATCGCGTTTAGATGCCCGGTACGAGTTTCTTATTGACGGGGGAGATGACAGCCATGCCCGGTGGAGGTTTCGTCAGATTGCCAGGCGGCAGCGTGGTCGTTGCGCTCACGCTGCCGAGGCCCTGCGGTGAAGGTGGAAATGTCCGCGTGCTGGTGCACGCCGCGAACCGGGCCCGCGCCCTGACCAGGCTGCGGAACCTCGGGATGCGTGCGGTGTACCTGCGGGGCAACGCGCACCCGCCGACGCCGGACGAGGTCACGGCCGTCCTGCACCACCCGGACGGCCTGCTGTGGCGCGGCGCCCCCGACCGCGCACAGGAGCTCTGGCACCCCATCCGGGCCCTGCTGGGGACCTAGGGCAGCTCCTGGCCGGCCTCGGAGTCCTCCCGGCCGTCCCGGTCCGGCTTGTGGCTCACCAGGGTCACGCCCGCCGCACGGAGCTCCTCCAGGGCCCGTGCGGTGGTGTGCGGGGCGACGGCGGCCGTCAGGTCCAGCAGGACCCGGGTGTCGAAGCCCGCGCGGGCGGCGTCGAGGGCGGTCGCCCGGACGCAGTGATCGGTGGCGATCCCGACCACGTCCACCTCGGTGACGTGCCGGTCCCGCAGCCACTGGTCGAGCGTCGCCCCGTTCTCGTCGGCGCCCTCGAAACCGCTGTAGGCGGCCTCGTACGCGCCCTTGTCGAAGACGGCCGCGACCGCGCCGGAGGCGACGGCGGGAGCGAAGTTCGGGTGGAAGCCCACCCCCTCGGTCCCCGCGACGCAGTGGACGGGCCAGGAGTCCTCGAAGTCCGGCTCGGCGGGCGGGTGCGCGAAGTGCGACCCGGGGTCGATGTGGTGGTCGCGGGTGGCGACCACGTGCCGGTACGCGGGCGTGGCCTGGCCGATGTACTCGGTGACGGCGGCGGCGACGTCGGCTCCGCCGGTGACCGCGAGGCTGCCGCCTTCGCAGAAGTCGTTCTGTACGTCGACGACGATCAGTGCGCGGTGCATGACGTTGTCCTTCGGCTCGATGTCTCTGTGCGGCGGCGGCGCCCTGCGGGGGCTCTTCCCCCACCCCGCCCCTACCCGAAACGGGGACGGCGCCCCAGACCCCACGGCGCTTCCGCGCCCGCGCCCCAAACCCCGGCGGGGCCGAAAAGATCCGGCCCCGCCGGTGTCCGGGCCACGGCTACGCGTACTCCGTCGGGAGCACGGCCTCGCCGCGCGACAGCTGCGTCGCGGACAGCGGCAGCCGCGCGAGGGCGGCGCGGTGGCGCTCGCGCGCGGCCTCCAGCGGCTCGCGGGCGACCACCTCACCCGCCTTGACCAGCTGGGTGAGGAGCTGGTGGTCGGCGAGGGCCGAGGGGACCGGCCCGGTCCCGACGACCTCCGCCTCGGCGATCCCGTCCGCGTCCACCCGCCGCGCCGCCCACTTGCGGCCGCCGATGGAGGTCTTGCCGCCCGAGGACTTCTTCGCCACCGGCGCCAGCGGCGCCTTCGGGTCGGCCGAGGTGGCCCGCGCCACCAGCTTGTAGACCATGGAGCACGTCGGGTGCCCGCTGCCCGTCACCAGCTGGGTGCCCACCCCGTACGCGTCCACCGGCGCCGCCGCCAGCGAGGCGATGGCGTACTCGTCCAGGTCCGAGGTGACCACGATCTTCGTGGCCGTCGCCCCCAGCTCGTCCAGCTGCTGCCGCACCCGGTGGGCGACCAGCAGCAGGTCACCGGAGTCGATGCGGACCGCGCCCAGGTCGGTGCCCGCCACCTCGACGGCGGTGCGGACGGCCTCGGCCACGTCGTACGTGTCCACCAGGAGGGTGGTGCCCCGGCCCAGCGAGGCCACCTGCGCGGTGAAGGCGTCCCGCTCGCTGTCGTGGACCAGCGTGAAGGCGTGCGCGCTCGTGCCGACCGTCGGGATCCCGTACCGGAAGCCGGCCGCCAGGTCCGAGGTGGAGGCGAAGCCGCCCACGTACGCGGCCCGCGACGCGGCCACCGCCGCCAGCTCGTGCGTGCGCCGCGCGCCCATCTCGATCAGCGGGCGGTCGCCCGCCGCCGAGGACATCCGGGAGGCGGCCGCGGCGATCGCGGAGTCGTGGTTCAGGATCGACAGGATCACCGTCTCCAGCAGCACGCACTCGGCGAAGCTGCCCTCGACGCGCAGGACCGGCGAGCCGGGGAAGTAGACCTCGCCCTCCGGGTAGCCCCAGATGTCGCCGGAGAAGCGGTACGAGGCCAGCCAGTCCAGGGTGCGCATGTCGACGACGGCCCGCTCGCGCAGGAACTCCAGCACCGCGCCGTCGAAGCGGAAGTTCTCCACCGCGTCCAGCACCCGCCCGGTTCCCGCGACCACCCCGTAGCGGCGCCCCTCGGGCAGCCGTCGCGTGAAGACCTCGAAGACCGAGCGGCGGTCGGCGGTGCCGTTGGCCAGCGCGGCCTGCAGCATCGTGAGCTCGTAATGGTCCGTGAAGAGCGCTGTCGACGGCACGTCCACCGGCAGGCCCAGGTCCGCAGGGTTCATGTCACGGATGCTAGCGCACATCTCGTCAAAGTGACGAGATGTAGGACCCGTTTGTGCGACGGGCCCTTCGCGGTGGCAGCATGGGACAAGTGAGTGTTGCTCCTGTAGAGATCGAACGCACCGAATCGGCCGAAGAGACCTTCGCGGTCCCCGAACCCGACGTCCCCTGGGTGACCCTGGTGCACAACGACCCGGTCAACCTCATGAGCTACGTGGCGTACGTGTTCCAGGCGTACTTCGGCTATTCCAAGGACGTGGCGCACAAGCTGATGCTCGACGTCCACCACAAGGGGCGGGCGGTCGTGTCCAGCGGCACCCGCGAGGAAATGGAGCGCGACGTGCAGGCCATGCACGGCTACGGCCTGTGGGCGACCCTCTCCCAGGACCGCAACTGATGGGCGGCACGTTCCAGCCCCTGCAGAGCGGCGGCGCCGCCATCGCGCTCGACGAGATCGAGATCTCCATCCTGCGCTCCCTGGCCGTCCAGATGCTCGAACTGATCGGCCCCGGCGAGCCCGAGCCCGCCGAGGACGCCGACCCGCTCGCCGCGCTGTTCGCCGAGGGCCCCTCCGAGCCCCCGTCCGACCCGGCGCTGGCCCGGCTCTTCCCCGACGCCTACGGCGGCCCGGACGGGCCGGGGCCGAAGGAGGACCCGGAGGAGCTGCGCGCCCACTCGGCGGAGTTCCGCCGCTTCACCGAGAACGACCTGCGCACCCGCAAGCGGGAGGACGCGCTGGCCGTCGTACGCAGCCTGGACGGGCTCACGCCGGCCGGCGACGGGGCGGCGGTGCTGGAGCTGACCGGGGAGCTGCCCCTGCGCTGGCTCGGCGCGCTCAACGACCTGCGGCTGACCCTCGCGGCCCGCCTCGACATCACCGAGGACGACGAGAGCGCGGCGCTGTTCCGACTGCCGGACGACGACCCGCGCAAGCCGATGGTGATGGCGTACCTCTGGCTCGGCGGTCTCCAGGAAACCTTGATCGAAACCCTCTGAGAATCCTCAAGAGGGAACAGCGTTCGCTCAGCGGACGCTCAAATCCGGATAACGATCAGATCACCGCCATGCGGTGATCTGATCCTTTCTTTTGCCTTTGTCCAGATTTTTTAGCGCCCTCCGCCACATTTCTCCCCCTCCGGCAGTCGTAAGCCCGTGATAAATCTTCACGACTGCCGAAGGGACGCCACCCATGTCCCCCGGCTCGCTTGGACCGGCGGACCGCCGGCGTGCAACTCCATCCGTATCCGGGGGGATCGAGGACCCGATCCGCAGCCAGTCGAGGCGCGGGTCGGCGTGGAGAAAGGCGCACCAGACATGACCTCTGTGCAGGTCGAGCAGCACGGCAACACGCCCGGCGAGGGCACTCAGGGCGAGGGCGGCGAGGGTTACCACCGCACGCTCGGCGCCCGCCAGATCCAGATGATCGCGATCGGCGGAGCCATCGGCACCGGCCTGTTCCTGGGCGCCGGCAAGGCGATCTCCAAGGCCGGACCGAGCCTGATCCTGGCCTACGCGATCGCGGGCCTGGTCATCTTCTTCATCATGCGGGCCCTGGGCGAGCTGCTCATGTACCGCCCCGTCTCCGGCTCCTTCTCGGACTACGCCCGCGAGTTCCTGGGCCCGTTCTGGGGATACGTCACCGGCTGGACGTACTGGCTGTTCTGGGTGGTCACCGGCATCACCGAGGTGACGGCCGCCGCGCAGTACATGGCGTACTGGACCCACGACAGCTTCCCGCAATGGGCCTACGCGCTGATCTTCACGGTCGTCCTCTACGCCGCCAACCTGATCTCCGTGAAGCTCTTCGGCGAGCTGGAGTTCTGGTTCTCCATGGTCAAGGTCACCGCCATCGTCGGCATGATCCTGATCTGCGCCGGCATCCTCACCATCGGCTTCTCCGACGCGGCCGACACCGCCACCGTCACCAACCTGTGGAACGACGGCGGCTTCTTCCCCAAGGGCATCGGCGGCACGCTGATGACCCTGCAGATCGTCATGTTCGCCTTCCTCGCGGTCGAGCTGGTCGGCGTCACCGCCGGCGAGTCCAAGGACCCCGAGAAGACCCTGCCCAAGGCCATCAACACCGTGCCGTGGCGCATCGCCGTCTTCTACGTCGGCGCACTGATCATGATCCTGTCGGTCGTCCCGTGGACGCACTTCCAGCCGGGCGTCTCGCCCTTCGTCGCCGCCTTCGAGCGCATGGGCCTCGGCATCGGCGCGGCCATCGTCAACTTCGTCGTGCTGACCGCCGCCCTGTCCTCCTGCAACTCGGGCATGTACTCCACCGGCCGCATGCTGCGCGACCTCGCGCTCAACGGCCAGGGCCCTAAGTTCTTCGCCACGCTCACCAAGAGCGGCACCCCGCTGGTCGGCACCACCTTCTCCGCCGCGCTGATGCTGGTGGGCGTCTGGATCAACTACGTCGCCCCGGGCAAGGCCTTCGACTACGTCGTCTCCTTCGCCACCATCTCCGGCATGTGGGCCTGGATCATGATCCTCGTCTGCCAGATCCGCTACCGCGCCAAGTCGGACCGCGGCGAGCTGCCCGCCTCCCCGTTCAAGGCGCCGGGCGCCCCCTACACGAGCTGGTTCGCCCTGCTCTTCATCGGCATGGTCATCGTGATGATGGGCGCCGACAAGGACTCCCGCGTCTCGCTGTACTGCGCCCCGCTGTGGGGCCTGATCCTGGGCGTCTCCTACCTGGTGATGAAGTCCCGCGACCCGCGCGGCGCCGCCTTCACCAAGGCCTCGTAGCACCCGAAGACCGTGAGTCCCGGCCGCCTGCCACGGCCGGGAACCGCGCTCCCACGGACCTTGTGTCCACCATGCGGGCCCTTCCGTACCACTCCTCGGTACGGAAGGGCCCGTCTGCTTATCCTGTCGCTCATGCTGACCCTCACCCAGGCCCTGTACGACCAGATCGTCGAGCACGCCCGCCAGGACCACCCCGACGAGGCGTGCGGCGTCGTGGCCGGCCCGGCGGGCACCGGCCGCCCCGAGCGGTTCATCCCGATGCTCAACGCGGCCCGCTCGCCCACCTTCTACGAGTTCGACTCGAAGGACCTGCTCAAGCTCTACCGCGAGCTGGACGACCGGGACGAGGAGCCGGTGATCGTCTACCACTCGCACACCGCCACCGAGGCCTACCCCTCGCGCACCGACGTCACGTACGCGAACGAGCCGGGCGCGCACTACGTCCTCGTCTCGACCGCGGACAAGGACGGCCTCGGAGAGTTCCAGTTCCGCTCGTACCGGATCGTCGACGGCGTGATCACCGAGGAAGAAGTGCAGGTCGTCGAGGCCTACTGACCACCATGTGAGCGCTTGGCGTCCACGATGCGGGATCACACTCCAAACCGGGGACCGGGAATCGTTAACATGACCGCATGGTTTCCCACGACGTGAGCATCGAGACGCCCGGCAGGCTGCTGCTCGTGGCGCGGCTGCACGTCGACCTGTGCCGCCTCGCCAGTGCCATCTGTCCTGCCGTCTGAGCACCAGAGCCCCTCTGCGCGGGGGGCCGACGAACCGCGCGCCGCACGTTCCTCACGCCCCTGCTTACGCCCTGACGACTGGAGACAGCCATGGCCATCGAGGTCCGCATCCCCACCATCCTCCGCACCTACACCGAAGGCGAGAAGGCCGTCTCCGGTGAGGGCGCGACCCTCGCCGACCTCTTCGCCGACCTGGAGACCCGTCACAAGGGCATCCAGGAGCGCATCGTCGACGAGTCCAAGGGCGGCGAGCTGCGCCGCTTCGTGAACGTCTACCTCAACGACGAGGACGTCCGCTTCCTCGCCGGCATCTCCACCGAGCTCAAGGACGGCGACAGCGTCACCATCCTCCCGGCCGTGGCCGGCGGATCGAAGTAATGCGCTACGACTCCCCGCTGGCCGCGGTCGGCAACACGCCGCTGGTCCGGCTGCCCCGGCTGTCGCCCTCGGACGACGTCCGCATCTGGGCCAAGCTGGAGGACCGCAACCCGACCGGCTCGATCAAGGACCGCCCCGCGCTCCACATGGTCGAGCAGGCCGAGAAGGACGGCCGGCTGTACCCCGGCTGCACGATCCTGGAGCCGACCTCGGGCAACACCGGCATCTCCCTGGCGATGGCGGCCAAGCTCAAGGGCTACCGCATCGTGTGCGTGATGCCGGAGAACACCAGTCAGGAGCGGCGCGACCTGCTGGCCATGTGGGGAGCCGAGATCATCTCGTCGCCGGCCGCCGGCGGCTCGAACACCGCGGTCCGCGTGGCCAAGGAACTCGCCGCGGAGCACCCGGACTGGGTGATGCTCTACCAGTACGGCAACCCGGACAACGCCGGCGCGCACTACGCCACCACGGGCCCGGAGATCCTCGCCGACCTCCCGTCGATCACCCACTTCGTGGCGGGCCTCGGCACCACGGGCACCCTGATGGGCGTCGGCCGCTACCTGCGAGAGAACGTGCCCGGAGTGAAGATCGTCGCGGCGGAGCCGAGGTACGACGACCTCGTCTACGGGCTGCGCAACCTCGACGAGGGCTTCGTCCCCGAGCTGTACGACGCCTCCGTGCTCACCACCCGCTTCTCGGTGGGCTCGGCGGACGCGGTCACCCGCACGCGGGAGCTGCTGCAGCAGGAGGGGATCTTCGCGGGCGTCTCCACGGGAGCCGCCCTGCACGCGGCGATCGGCGTCGGCCGCAAGGCGGTGGCCGCGGGCGAGACCGCCGACATCGTCTTCGTCGTGGCCGACGGCGGCTGGAAGTACCTCTCGACCGGCGTCTACACGGCCGCGACCACCGAAGAGGCCATCGAGGTCCTCCAGGGCCAGCTCTGGGCGTAGCCCTTACGGGGTGGCCGGCCGTCTCGGCTGCGCCACCGCTTCCCGGGGCTCCGCTCCGGACCCCGCGCCTCGAACTCCACCGTTCGAGGCGCGGGCGCGACGCGCCGTGCAGTGACCGGTCCGGGCGGGCCCGGCCAGGTCGTCTCTTCCGGATCTTGCCTCGCCCGCGAGAGACGACCTAGGCGGACAGCAGGTCGGCGAGCACCGCCGCGTGGCTCGTGGCCGGGTCCTTGACCGCGGTCAGCAGGGTGAGCGGCCCGGCCTCGGCGAGCAGCCGCAGACGGTCCAGTTCCGCCACCGCCCCCGGTCCCGCCAGCTCCGCCTCGTACCGTTCCCGGAACTCCCCGGCGGAGCCACCCGCGTGGAACCACTTGCGCAGCTCCGCCGACGGCGTGACCGCCCTCGGCCACTCGTCGACCGCCGCCGCCTCCTTCGCCAGGCCCCGCGGCCACAGCCGGTCCACCAGGACCCGCACCCCGTCCGCGCCCGGCTCCGGCGGGTCGTACACGCGCCGCAAGCGGATCACCGGCTTCACCGGCCGCCTCCCAGTCCCTTGACCTCGTCCCACACCGCCGGATCCAGCATCCCCATCCGCGTCCGGAACTCCCACAGCGACACCTCCGCCGGCCGGTCCGCCTCCAGGAAGCCCGCCCGGCCCTGCGCCCCCACCGTCCCCGGGGGCAGCGGGATCACCCCGGCCCGCCGGTCGTCGTACTTCCCGGTGATCCACGCGACCCGCGCGCGGTGACCCCGTACCGTCCCGACCGCGAGGACCAGACACCTACGGCCGTCCACCAGGGACCACAGCTCGCCCGCGTGCGGATGCGGCGGCGGACCGGACCCGTGCGCGGGCGGGGCCCGGCGGGGGAGACCCGGCCGCGCCCCGACCACCAGCGCCACCAGCGCCACGGCCACGACCGCAGCCACGGCGGGCCACCAGGACGTGTCCATGTTTCGACCGTAGCCGCGCCACCCGCACCCGGCACCCGGCGCGCCCGCACGGCGGGATGGGCACGGCGCATCTAGGCCCGTACACCTGACCGCTTGCCATTACTGGGTATGAGTGGTGCAGGCGGTGACTTCCCCCACAACGGCCCGCCGCGGAGGAGCGACCGGCCGTTTCGCGCCTTACGCTCGACGCACGCACGGCCCGCATTCCGTCCACGGACCGTCCACGGAGGTTCACGCTCCATGAAGCTCACCGTCGTCGGCTGTTCGGGGTCGTTCCCGTCCGCGGAATCGGCCTGTTCGAGCTACCTCGTCGAGGCCGACGGCTTCCGGCTGCTCCTCGACATGGGCAACGGCGCCCTCGGGGACCTCCAGCGCCACTGCGGTCTCTACGACCTCGACGCGATCTTCCTGAGCCATCTGCACGCCGACCACTGCATCGACATGTGCGCGTACTTCGTCGCCCGTTTCTACCGGCACGAGGGCGGCCGCTGCGGCACCATCCCCGTCTACGGACCCGAGGGCACCGAGCGCCGTCTGACCACCGCCTACGACGACGTCCCCGACGAGCGCTCGATGAGCGAGGTCTTCGACTTCCGCACCCTGAAGTCCGGAAGCTTCGAGATCGGGCCGTTCCAGATCCGCACCGAGCGCGTCGCCCACCCCGTCGAGTCCTACGGCATCCGCATCGAGCACGGCGGCCGCTCGCTCGCGTACTCCGGGGACACCGGTGCCTGCCCCGAGCTGGGGCTGCTCGCCGACGGCGCCGACCTCTTCCTCTGCGAGGCCTCCTTCACGCACGGCAAGGAGGACATCCCGGACCTCCACCTCAACGGCCGCGAGGCCGGCGAGTACGCGCGCGGCGGTGACGTCGGCCGGCTCGTCCTCACGCACATCCCGCCGTGGACGGACGCGGCGCAGAACCTCGCCGACGCCCGCGCGGTCTACGCGGGCCGGGTCGACCTGGCGTACGCGGGCGCGGTCTACGAGATCTGAGCACGGCCCTCGGCCGTACGCACGAGGAAGCCCCCGCCCTCCCTTCCGGGAGAGCGGGGGCTTCGACGTGCGGGCGAGCGGGCTTACTTGGCCTCGGCCTTCAGCAGCTCGGCGAGCTCCTCGTCGGACTCGCGGCCCGGCGTCGGGAGGTTCCACTTGACGATCGCGAAGCGGAAGACGACGTAGTAGACCGCCGCGAAGCAGAGGCCGACCAGCGCCAGGCCGAACGGGTTCGTCGCCTTGCCGAGGTTCAGCAGGTAGTCGATGGCGCCGGCGGAGAAGCCGAACCCGTCCTTCATGCCGAGGGACCAGGTCAGGGCCATGGACACACCGGTCAGGACCGCGTGGACCGCGTACAGCACCGGGGCGATGAACATGAAGGTGAACTCGATCGGCTCGGTCACACCGGTGACGAAGGAGGTGAGCGCGAGGGAGAACATCATGCCGCCGACGACCTTGCGGCGCTCGGGGCGGGCGCAGTGCACGATCGCGAGGCAGGCCGCCGGGAGGGCGAACATCATGATCGGGAAGAAGCCGGTCATGAACTGTCCGGCGGTCGGGTCACCGGCGAGGAAGCGGGAGATGTCGCCGCTCTTGCCCTGGTACTCGCCGGCCTGGAACCACGGGAAGGAGTTGAGCAGGTGGTGCATGCCGACGGGGATCAGAGCGCGGTTGGCGACACCGAAGATGCCCGCACCGACCGCGCCGGAGCCGACCAGCCACTCGCCCAGGTTGTGCAGACCGGTGCCGAGCACCGGCCAGATCAGACCGAAGGCGATGCCGATCACCAGGCCGGCGAAGGCCGAGAGGATCGGGACCAGGCGGCGGCCGCCGAAGAAGCCCGCCCACTCGGGCAGCTTGGTCCGGTAGAACTTCTGGTACAGCAGGGCGACCACGATGCCCATGACGACACCGCCGAGGACCTTGGCGTCGACAGGGGCGTCCACGAGGGCGACCTTGTGGTCGACGACGACCTCGACCTGCGGCAGGCTCGGGTCCGTGAAGGTCGCGAGGACCTTGGAGAAGACCAGGTAGCCGGTCACGGCCGCGAGCGCGGTCGAACCGTCGGACTTCTTGGCGAAGCCGATCGCGATGCCGACGGCGAACAGCAGCGCCATGTTGGCGAGGATCGCGCCGCCACCGGCGGCCATGTAGCCGGCGATCTTGTTGATGAACTCCGGCATCGACGCCGAGCCCAGCATGTCCTTGTCGCCGAGGCGAACCAGGAGTGCGGCTGCAGGCAGCACGGCCACGGGGAGCATGAGGCTCCGGCCGATGCGCTGCATGACGGCCATCACGCCAGCGCCCTTCTTCTTCTCCGCCGCGGGAGCGGCAGCCGTGGTCACAAGGTCCTCCAGTGGGCAAGGCGCCGCCAGGGGAAACGGGGACGGCGGCGTCTTCGAAAGGGGGGATACACGGGGGCTCGAACGCGCCTCGTGGTCTACACCAATTGTGGTGTAGACCAGTTGTAACACGGTGAGGGATAGATAAGGAACCTTCGATTTCCTGTGGCCTGGATCACATGGTCCGGGGTATGCCGAAGGGCCCCCGGATCGTGATCCGAGGGCCCTTGACGGACCGGTTCCCACTCCTGCCGGGAGGCTCAGGCCTTGATGGTCTCCGCCTGCATCGCCTCGATCTCCTCGTCCGACTCGCGCCCCGGAGTCGGGATGTCGAACCTGGTGATCGCGAAACGGAACACGACGTAGTACACCACCGCGAAACACAGGCCGATCGGGATGATCAGCAACGGCTTCGTCGCCAGGCCGAAGTTGATGAGGTAGTCGATCAGACCCGCCGAGAAGCTGAAGCCGTCGTGGACGCCCAGCGCCCAGGTCACCGCCATGGAGACACCCGTCAGCACCGCGTGCACCGCGTACAGGACGGGCGCGACGAACAGGAAGGAGTACTCCAGCGGCTCCGTGATCCCGGTGACGAACGAGGTCAAGGCCACCGACAGCATCAGGCCGCCGACCTCCTTGCGCCGCTGCGGCTTCGCGCAGTGCGTGATCGCCAGCGCCGCCGCCGGAAGCGCGAACATCATGATCGGGAAGAAGCCGGTCAGGAACAGCCCCGCGTTCGGGTCGCCCGCCAGGAACATGTTGATGTCGCCGTGCACCGTCTGTCCGTCCGGCTTGGTGTAGCTGCCGAACTGGAACCACACCGGAACGTTCAGGAACTGGTGCAGGCCGATCACCAGCAGCGCGCGGTTGGCGACGCCGAAGATCCCGGCACCCCAGGAGCCCAGCCCCACCAGCCAGTCGGAGAAGCTCTCCAGCGCGCTGCCCACGGGCGGCCAGATCCACAGGCAGAGCGCCGCGAACCCGATCGCCACGAACGACATGATGATCGGGACCAGCCGGCGGCCGTTGAAGAAGCCCAGCCAGTCGACCAGCTTGACCCGGTGGAAGCGCTGCCAGAACCAGGCGGCGAGCAGGCCCATGACGATGCCGCCGAACACTCCGGGGTTCTGGTACGTGAACTCCACGAAGGTGTTGTTCGGCCCCAGGCAGCCTCCGCCGATGTCCGTGGTGCCGACCGGGCACGTCTTGGGGAAGGCGTGCAGCACGCCCCGGTAGACGAGGAAGCCCGCCACCGCCGCGAGGGCCGTCGAGCCGTCGGCCTTCTTGGCCATGCCGATCGCGACGCCGATGCAGAAGAGCAGTGGTAGGCCGAGGTCCGCGTTCAGCAGGGCGCCGCCCGCCGCCACCATCACCCTGGACACGATGGTCCAGTTCAGGCCCTCCTCGCCGAAGACGCCGGGCTGCCCGAGCCCGTTGAGGAGTCCGGCCGCGGGCAGCACCGCGATCGGCAGCTGCAGGCTCCGCCCCATCTTCTGCAGCCCCGGGTACAAGCCGCTCCACCACTTCTGCTGCCGCGGTGCTGCCGCGGCGCTGCTCGCACTCATCGGAGTCCCTCCTGAACGGCCCGTTTTGGCAGCGGCAGCACGTGCGGCACACTGGTGTAGACCAGTCACGGGGCAGGCTGCTGCTGATCGTCATGATTCGGCAGACCCGGGTCATGCGCTCGCGTAGATGGGCCAACCGTGCGTTACCGTGACAAAGCGGATCGTGCAGGTCGTTCTTCGTAGAACTCAGGGAGAAACACATGGCCACCAAGGCTGAGAAGATCGTCGCCGGGCTCGGCGGCATCGAGAACATCGAAGAGGTCGAGGGCTGCATCACCCGCCTGCGCACCGAGGTCGTCAACCCCGACCTCGTCGACGAGGCCGCGCTCAAGGCCGCCGGCGCCCACGGCGTCGTCCGGATGGGCACCGCCGTCCAGGTCGTCATCGGCACCGACGCCGACCCGATCGCCGCCGACATCGAGGACATGATGTGATCCGGACCCCCTAGGGCCCTTCACACAGCGGACCCCGTCCCGGAACCACCCGGACGGGGTCCTTGCGTTCCCCCGCAGGGACTAGGCTCGGAGCCATGTCTCGCATCGACGGCCGTACGCCCGAACAGCTCCGCCCGGTCACCATCGAACGCGGATGGAGCAAGCACGCCGAGGGCTCCGTCCTCATCTCCTTCGGAGACACCAAGGTCTTCTGCACCGCCTCCTTCACCGAAGGCGTCCCGCGCTGGCGCAAGGGCAGCGGCGAAGGCTGGGTCACCTCCGAGTACTCGATGCTGCCCCGCTCCACCAACACCCGCGGCGACCGCGAATCCGTACGCGGCAAGATCGGCGGCCGCACCCACGAGATCTCCCGCCTCATCGGCCGCTCGCTGCGCGCCGTCATCGACTACAAGGCCCTCGGCGAGAACACCATCGTCCTGGACTGCGACGTCCTCCAGGCCGACGGCGGCACCCGCACCGCCGCCATCACCGGCGCCTACGTCGCCCTCGCCGACGCCGTCGCGTGGGGCCAGCAGAAGAAGCTCATCAAGGCCGGCCGCAAGCCGCTCACCGGCACCGTCGCCGCCGTCAGCGTCGGCATCGTCGACGGCGTCCCGCTCCTCGACCTCTGCTACGAGGAGGACGTGCGCGCCGAGACCGACATGAACGTGGTCTGCACCGGCGACGGCCGCTTCGTCGAGGTCCAGGGCACCGCCGAGGGCGAGCCCTTCGACCGCAAGGAGCTCAACGCCCTCCTCGACCTCGCCGCCGGCGGCTGCGCGGACCTGGAGGCCATCCAGCTGGGCGCGCTCGCACTGTAGGCGGGCGTCCGCTCCCCGGGGCGGCAACCGCCGGGCCCGGCCCGGCGTCTAGCACCACACGGGCGCACGGTGTCACAGCCGTGCGCCCGTCCACGCATCCGAACACTGCTCCCGGGGGAGAACCGCATGAAGCTCCGCATCGCGGCCATAGCCGTGGCCGCCGTACTGACCGTCCCGGCCCTGTCCGCCTGCGACGCGATCTCCACGGCCATGGACTGCGCGAACACGGCGGTGGCCATCACCGACGGCGCCAACGACCTCCAGCAGGCGGTCTCCCAGGCGGGCAACAGCCCCCAGGACGCCCAGAACGCGCTCAACCAGATCGAGGCGAACCTCAAGAAGATCGGCGACCAGACGGACAACGCCGACCTGGGCAAGGCCATCGACTCGATGAGCACGGCGGTCAAGAACGTCCGCGCCTCCATCGAGAGCGGCAACACCGTCCCGGACATCCAGCCCGTCGCGGACGCGGCCGGCGAGATCTCCAAGGTCTGCACCCCGGGATAATGGACGCATGACCTCGACGCCCAGCCGCCTGATCCTGGCCACCCGCAACGCGGGCAAAGTCTCCGAACTCCGCGCCATCCTGTCCGACGCCGGCCTGCCGCACGAGCTGGTCGGCGCGGACGCGTACCCGGAGATCCCGGACGTCAAGGAGACCGGGGTCACCTTCGCCGAGAACGCCCTCCTCAAGGCCCACGCCCTCGCGCAGGCCACCGGGCTCCCGGCCGTCGCCGACGACTCCGGCCTCTGCGTGGACGTCCTGAACGGCGCCCCCGGCATCTTCTCCGCCCGCTGGGCCGGCACGCACGGCGACGACAAGGCCAACCTCGACCTGCTGCTGGCCCAGCTCGGCGACATCGCCGACGAGCACCGCGGCGCCCACTTCTTCTGCGCGGCCGCCCTCGCCCTGCCCGACGGCACGGAGCGCGTGGTCGAGGGCCGCCTGCTCGGCACCCTCCGCCACACCCCGTCCGGCACGGGCGGCTTCGGCTACGACCCGGTTCTCCAGCCCCTGGGGGAGACGCGGACGTGCGCGGAGATGACGGCCGCGGAGAAGAACGCCATCTCCCACCGGGGACAGGCGTTCCGCGCCCTGGTCCCCTTCGTCCGCGCCCTCCTGAGCTGAGCCCGGGTACGAGAACGGCCTGCGAATCAATCCTTCGATTCGCAGGCCGTTTGTGTGCGGCGGAAGGGATTCGAACCCTCAAGCCGTTTCACGGGCCACAGATCCTAAGTCTGCTGCGTCGCCGTTGCGCCACCGCCGCTAGCCGCCTGCCATGATAGCCGCAGGCGGCCAGGGCGGTTGATGAAGATCGGTTATGTCGAGGGGCGGCTGCCTCCTCGACACCAGGTGCCGGTGATGGCATGGCAGTTGGGGCAGAGCAGTCGCAGGTTCTCCCGACGGTCGTCGCTCCGGTCGCCGTTGATGTGGTCCACTTCCAGCGTCATGGGACGCCCCCGCCACTCGGGAGGTGTGCCGCATCGTGCGCAGCGGTCCGGGGTGCCGATGTCCCGAAGGGCTCGCCGCAGGAGGTCGGTGCGTGTTCGCTGTTTTCCGTTTCGGGTGACGAGGATTTCCTCTGCGGCCTTGAGCGGCCTGGTCCCGGCCTTACCGCGTTGATGCCCTTGGCCGAGGAAGTGCGACGTGTCGTGTCCCTCCTCTGCGATCCATTTGCGCAAGTGGGCACGCTGCCCGCCGTGGTCGGGGAATCCCAGTGCCCGGAGCGTTCCGGCGATACCGGCCGACTTGGTGATGGCCTGCGCCAGTTCTTCTCGTGAGGGCCGATCGTGGCGGTGGCTTTTCATACCCGCCCCTTGCCCCGGCCGCGGTACGAGTCTGTCGTGGAGTGGCAGTTGGGGCACAGCAGCCGCAGGTTTTCCCGACGGTTGTCGCGCCAGTCGCCGTTGATGTGGTCGACCTCCAAGGGGAGGGGTTCAGCCATCCAGACTGCGGAGATACCGCAATCGGCGCAACGCTCCTCGATGCCGAGCTCAAGCAGAGAGCGCCGGAGCATCGTGTTCGGAGTGCGCCTGGCATGCGGAGTGTGGTCCTCACGGAGGATCTCGTCGGCTGCGCGCCGTCGGTTGTTGTCTCGCATCCGGTCCGTTCGGGACGGGCCGGTGAAATGCGACGTGTCGATGCCCAGCGCGCGGACCCGGCGGCTGATGTGGGCATGGTGCCCTCCCACCGCGTCGAGTCCTAGGCGTCGCAGCACCTCGTACATGTTGCTGGAGGCGTTGACCGCCTCCTCCAGAACGGCGCGTGTCCAGCGGTTTCCGTCCCGCTCGAAGTGAGAGACGTCCACTCCGAGCTGGTTCATGCGCCTGCGTATGTATGCGCGCGAGCTGCTCTTCGGATCGACTCCCAGTTGCTTCAGCGCCTCCTCCAGCGTCCGTGACGTACGTGCCGCCTCCGCCAGGCGTTCCCGCGTGTACGGGCTGATCGGCATCCCGGCCCCTCCGTTCCAGGTCGCACGTGCGACCCTCGTACGGAGTAACGGACCGATAGTCGGACGGTTACGAGCAGTCTCGTCCGATAGGCACTCCGGCCCGCACCCGAGCGGGTGCGGGCCGGTGCGGCAGGGGCCGGGTCAGATGCCCAGGTCCTTGATGATCTTGGCTACGTGGCCCGTGGCCTTGACGTTGTAGAAGGCGTGCTCGACCTTGCCCTCCTCGTCGACGACCACCGTGGAGCGGATGACCCCGGTGACCGTCTTGCCGTACAGCTTCTTCTCGCCGTACGCGCCGTACGCCGTCAGGGTCTCCTTCTCCGGGTCGCCGACCAGGGTGACCTTCAGGTGCTCCTTCTCGCGGAACTTCGCCAGCTTCTCCGGCTTGTCCGGGGAGACCCCGATGACGTCGTAGCCCGCCGTCGCCAGGACGTCCAGATTGTCCGTGAAGTCGCAGGCCTGCTTGGTGCAGCCCGGGGTCAGGGCGGCCGGGTAGAAGTAGACGATCACCTTGCGGCCCTTGTGCTCGGCGAGCGAGACCTCGTTGCCGTCCGCGTCGGGCAGGGTGAAGGCGGGGGCGGTGTCGCCCGGCTGAAGTCGCTCGCTCATCTGGACAGTCTCCTCAAGAGGGGATCGGTACGTCCCGAGACTAAGCTGACAGACTGTTCACCGGGGACTACCCCCACCGGACCACGACGACGGAGGCAGCGCGGTGCCCGAAGCCAGGACCCCCGCACAGATCGAGGCGGACATCGTCCGCCGCCGCGAGCAGCTCGCCGAGACGCTCGACGAGATCGGCGTGCGCGTGCACCCGAAGACGATCATCGGGGATGCGCGGGCCAAGGTCGTCTCGACCGTCGACCACACGGCCGGGCGGGCCTTCGCCGCGGTGAACCGTGTCGTGACGGACCTGCGGGACGGCCTGCGCCACGAAGACGGGACTCCGCGTCCCGAGCGGATCGTGCCGGTCGCCCTCCTCGCGGTCGGCGTGGTCGGTGTGGTTGTCCTGTCGGGACGACGCAGGCGCGCGTGACCCTGAGCGGCACGGGGCGGGCGCGGACAGGTAGGTTCGGGGCGTGAGCGAGAACACCACCCACGACAAGCTGCCCATCCGCATGCTGCACGACCGCGTGCTCGTGAAGTCCGACCTGCCGGAGGGCGAGCGGCGCTCGGGCGGCGGCATCCTGATTCCGGCGACGGCCGCGGTGGGCAAGCGGCTGGCCTGGGCCGAGGTGGTCGCGGTCGGGCAGAACGTACGGACGGTCGAGCCCGGGGACCGGGTCCTGTACGACCCCGAGGACCGCGCCGAGGTCGAGGTGCGGGGCGCGACGTACGTGCTGATGCGCGAGCGGGACCTGCACGCGGTGGCCGCGGAGCGGCTGGAGGGGTCGGAGGACTCCACCGGTCTGTACCTGTGAGCGCGCCTCACTGAGCCGAAAGGGCTGGTGGCCTTGGTCACCGGCCCTTTTCGCCGCCCTTTGCTACGGTGGAGGAGAACCCGACGAGACGCGCCGTACCGGGTACGACAAGACGACGCACCCCGTATCGCTCGATGTCTCGGAGGTGCCGTCATGGCCTGGGTTCTTCTCGTTGTCGCCGGTGTGGTCGAAGTCGGCTGGTCGATCGGCATGAAGTTCACCGACGGCTTCACCCGGCTCTGGCCGAGCGTGTTCACGGGCGCCGGCATCGTCACCAGCATGGTGCTGCTGTCCTACGCCGCGCGGACCCTGCCCATCGGTACCGCGTACGGGGTGTGGGTGGGCATCGGCGCCGCCGGTGCGGCCGTGCTCGGCATGGCGGTGCTGGGCGAGCCCGTCACCGCCTCCCGGATCTTCTTCATCGGTCTGCTGCTGGTCGCCGTGGTCGGGCTGAAGGTGACCTCCGGTCACTGACCGCCCGCGCCGGCCGTCATTCCAGGAACGCCGACGGTGGCGGGCGCAGGCCCTCGGCCGGGCCGCCGTCGGCGCCCTGGGTGCCCGTCGTCCCCTGGGTTCCCTGGGTTCCCTGGGTGGCGCCGCCGTTGTCCTGCCCGCCCTGCGTCCGGCCGCCGTTGTCCTGACCCCCGTTGTCCTGCCCGCCCTGGGCCTGGCCTCCGTTGTTCTGGCCCCCGTTGTTCTGTCCTCCCTGGTCCTGGCCGCCCTGCGTCCGGCCGCCGTTGTCCTGACCCCCTTGGTTCTGGCCGCCGTTGTCCCGTCCGCCCGTCGGCGGTGACGGCCGGCGCGGAGGCGTGGGCGTGAGTTCGTCGTCCGGCGTCTCCTGCGGGGGGTTGGACTCCGGGGAGGGCGGCGGCGGGGGCTGCGCCGCGCCCGGCTGAAGGTCCAGGTCGAAGTCGACGGGGTCGGTGCCCTCCAGCGCGGTCTTCGTGTACGCGGCCCAGATCCGGGCCGGGTAGCCGCCACCGCCGATCCGGGGTTCGCCCAGGGCTCCGTAGAGCGACTGCAGGGTTCCGGTGTCGGGGTCCTGGCCCATCATCGAGACGACCGTGACCAGGTTCGGGGTGTAGGCCGCGAACCAGGCCGAGCGGTCCAGTTCGCCGGTGCCGGTCTTGCCGGCGGCCGGGTGTCCGGCGGCGAGGGCCGCCGTACCGGTGCCGTTGTCCACGACGCTGACCAGCATGGAGGTGGTGGTGTCGGCGGCCTCGCGGCTGATGGCCTGCGTGGGGGTGCGCTCGGGCAGGCCGATCGTGTCGCCGCCCTTGGTGATCTTCTCCAGGAAGGTGTACGGGGTGCGTCGGCCGTGGTCGGCGAGGGTCGCGTAGGCCTGGGTCATGTCCAGGACGCTGGCCTGCATCGTGCCGAGTGCCATGGCGGGGCCCGTGACGAAGTTCGGGGTGTCCTCGGGGATGCCGAGGTCGATGGCGGTCTTCTTGACCTTGCCGGTGCCGACGTCGACGACCATCTGTGCGTACACGGCGTTGACGGAGAGGTCGGTGGCGGTGTTGACGGTGATGTTCCCGTACGAGACCTGGCCCTCGTTCTCGGGGTTGAAGCGGATCCGGCCGCCGATGACGGGGCGCCTGTTGTCGCCGTTGTAGACGGTGTTCGGGGTGATCCGGCGGCCGTCCTGGGTGCGGGAGCCGTTCTCGACGGCGGACGCGAAGACGAACGGTTTGAAGGTGGAGGCGACCTGGTAGTCGTGCCGGGTCGCGTTGTTGACGTACTGCTTGGTGTAGTCGATGCCGCCGTACATGGCGACGACCTTGCCGGTGGCCGGGTCGATGGAGACCCCGCCGGCCCGCACCAGCCGGTCCGCCTTGCGCGTCTCCGGATCGAGTTTGCCGATCATCTGGTCGTCGACGGCCTCGACGAAGGCGCTCTGGCGGCGCTTGTCGATGGTGGAGGTGATCCGGTAGCCGCCCTCGGCGAGGGTCTTGTCGTCGAGGATCTTGTTCTCGACGATGTAGTCCTTGATCGCTTCCACGAGGTAGCCGCGCTGGCCGGACAGGCCCGCGGCCGCGCGGACCTTGCCGGGCTCGGGGAACTGCGTCGTGGCGCGTTCGGTCTCGGACAGCCAGCCCTTCTTGACCATGCCGTCGAGTACGTAGTTCCAGCGGGCGAGGGCGCGGGCGCGGCTCTGGGGGTGGGCGACCACGTCGAAGGCGCTGGGGGAGTTGAGCAGGGTGGCGAGGTAGGCGCCCTCGGCGGTGGTGAGGTTGCTGACGTCCTTGCCGTAGTAGGCCTGGGCGGCGGCCTGGATGCCGTAGGCGTTGCGGCCGAAGTAGCTGGTGTTCAGGTAGCCCTCGAGGATGTAGTCCTTCGACTTCTCGCGGCCGAGTTTGATCGCGATGAAGAACTCTTTGACCTTGCGTTTGATCGTCTGTTCCTGGCCCAGGTAGTAGTTCTTGACGTACTGCTGGGTGATGGTGGAGCCGGACTGGGTGCCCTTGCCGGTCGCGGTGTTCCAGGCGGCGCGGAGCATCGCCTTGGGGTCCACCGCCCGTTCGGAGTAGAAGTCCCGGTCCTCGGCGGCCAGTACGGCTTCCTGCACGGTCCGCGGGATCTGGGAGAGCGGCACGTTGACGCGGTTGACCTCGCCGTCGCGGGCGATCTGCGAGCCGTCGGAATAGAGGTAGACGTTGGACTGGGCGGTGGCGGCGGCGTTGGCCGGCGGGATGTCGACCAGCAGGTAGCCGGCCACGAGGGCGCCGCCGATCAGCAGGGCCAGCAGCAGGACGGCGCCCAGGACCATGCGCCAGGTGGGGATGAGGCGGCGCCAGCCGGTGCGCTGACGGTGGCGCTTCTTCCCCGGTGCGGGCGGCCCGGGTTGCGGCCCGGGCTGCGGCTGGGGCTGCGGTTGGGCCTGGGGCGGCGTGGCCCCCGCTTGCCGGTCCGCCGGTTGCTGCCGGGGCCGCTGGTTCGCCCGGGGTCGGCGTGCTTCGGGCGGGGTGTCCGGGTCACGAGGGGTCCAGCCCGGGGGTGGTGACTGGTCGCTCATCTCCAGGACTCCTCGACGCCGTTCGAAATATCCACTTCTGTACCTCATGGTGTCTACCCGATGGCCGGTGATTCCGCTCCGGACGGGCGTAAATCGGTCGCGTGGATCGCCCCTCCGCACTAAGCTCGCGCGCTTTGGCCGACGTAGGAACGACGTGGAAAACGGAGGGATACGGTGCGCCGGAGAGTGCGTCTCTACCTGGCGGTCGCGGCAGGCGGATTCAGGCGGTACGCCACCTACGGAACGGCGACGGCGGCCGGGGTCTTCACCAACACCACCTTCGGTTTCATCGTGGCGTACACGTACATCGCGCTGTGGGACGAGCGCCCCGGGCTCGGCGGCTACGACCAGGCGCAGGCCCTCACCTTCGTGTGGGTGAGCCAGTCGCTGCTCGCCGCAGGGGCGTTGATCGGGGGCGGCTTCCAGGAGGAGATCCAGGAGCGGGTGCGCACGGGCGACATCGCCGTCGACCTGTACCGGCCGGCGGACCTCCAGATGTGGTGGCTCGCCGCCGACATGGGGCGGGCCGCCTTCCAGCTGCTGGGGCGCGGGCTGGTCCCGTTGGCGGCGGGGGCGCTGGTGTTCCGGCTGGCGCTGCCCACCGATCCGCTGCGCTGGCTGCTGTTCCTGGTCTCGGTCGCGCTCGGGCTCGTGGTGAGCTTCGCGCTGCGCTACCTGCTGGGGCTGCTGGCCTTCTGGCTGATGGACGGGTCCGGCATCAACATGATGGCGACCGTCGTCTCGATCTTCTTCTCCGGGATGCTGCTGCCGCTGACCGTCTTCCCGGGCGGCTTCGGCGAGTTCGTGCGCGCCCTGCCGTGGTCGGCGATGCTCCAGGTGCCCCTGGACGTCCTGCTCGACAAGCACGCGGGGGCCGGGGGCGCGGCCGGGGCGCTGGGGTTCCAGGCCGGGTGGGCGCTCGTACTGCTGGGGGCGGGGCGGCTGCTGCAGTCGGCCGCGACGCGGAAGGTGGTGGTCCAGGGTGGCTGAGGCGGAGGCAGTGGGTGCCGGAGCCGGAGCCGGAGCCGGAGCCGGGGTCGGGACCGGGACCGGTGAGGCCGTGAAAGCCGTGAAGGCCGTCGAGGCCTCGCCGGCGCCGGAGTTGACGGCCCCGGGGACCGTGCCGGGGGCGGCGTCCGGGGTGGGCCCGCTCGGCGGGTCCGCCCGCGTACGGCAGGTCCGCGAGGGGCTGCGCGGCTACGGCCTGATCGTGGCGATGTGGATCCGCTCGACGATGACGTACCGGGCGTCCTTCGCGCTGTCCGCCTTCGGGAACGCCGCGATCACCCTCCTCGACTTCGTCACGATCTTCATCATGTTCTCCCACGTGGACGTCCTCGGCGGCTTCACGCTGCCCGAGACCGCCCTCCTGTACGGATCCTGCTCGGCCTCCCTGGGCCTCGCGGACCTGCTGATGGGGAACACCGACCGGATCGGCGCCCGGATCCGGGACGGCTCGCTGGACACGATGCTGGTGCGTCCCGTCCCGGTGCTCGCGCAGGTGGCGGCGGACCGGTTCGCGCTGCGCCGGCTGGGCCGGGTCGTGCAGGGGCTCGGGGTGCTGGGCTGGGCGCTCTGGTCCCTGGACGTGGACTGGACGGCCGGGAGGGCGCTGATGGTGCCTGTGATGGTGGTGGCCGGGGCGGCGATCTTCGCGGCGGTGATGGTGACGGGGGCGGCCTTCCAGTTCATCGCCGGGGACGCGGCCGAGGTGCAGAACTCCTTCACCTACGGCGGCTGCACGATGCTCCAGTACCCGCCGACGATCTTCGCCAAGGACCTGCTGCGCGGGGTCACCTTCATCGTGCCGCTCGCCTTCGTCAACTGGCTGCCCGCGCTGTACGTGCTGGGGCGGCCGGATCCGCTGGGACTGCCCGGGTGGGTCGCGTACCTGAGCCCGCTGGTGGCCTTCGTGGTGTTCCTGCCCGCGTCGCTGGCGTGGCGCGCGGGAGTCCGTTCGTACCGAAGCACGGGGAGCTAGTCGTGGCTGACACGGATGCGCTGATCTCGCTGGACGGGGTCGAGAAGGTCTTCGACGTACGGCGCCGGGTGGGCCTGATGCGCCGGGAGAAACGCCGGGTGCGGGCGGTGGACGGGATCAGCTTCGAGGTCGCGCGGGGCGAGATGGTCGGCTACATCGGGCCCAACGGCGCCGGGAAGTCGACCACCATCAAGATGCTGACGGGCATCCTGACCCCGAGCGGCGGCCGGCTGCGGGTCGCGGGCATCGACCCGTCGCGGGAGCGGATGCGCCTCGCGCACCGGATCGGGGTGGTCTTCGGGCAGCGCACCACGCTGTGGTGGGACCTGCCGCTGAAGGACTCGTACGGGCTGATGCGGCGGATGTACCGGATCCCGGCGGCGCGGTTCGCGGAGAACCTGGAACGCTGCGTGGACCGGCTGGACCTGGCCGAGCTGCTCGACGTACCGGTACGGCAGCTGTCGCTCGGGCAGCGGATGCGCGGGGACATCGCGGCGGCGCTGCTGCACGATCCGGAGGTGCTGTACCTGGACGAGCCGACGATCGGGCTCGACGTGGTGAGCAAGGCGAAGGTACGGGGCTTCCTGCGGCAGTTGAACGAGGAGCTCGGGACGACGGTGCTGCTGACCACGCACGACCTCCAGGACATCGAGCAGTTGTGCGAGCGGGTGATGGTGATCGACCACGGGCGGCTGATGTACGACGGGGTGCTGGACGGTCTGCACGCGGCGGGTTCGGAGGGCTCGGAGGGCTCGGCGGGGGCGAGCGAGCGGACGTTGGTGGTGGACCTGGAGCGGGAGCTCGCGCCGATCGAGGTGGCGGGTGCGCGGGTGGTGAAGGTGGAGGGGCCGCGGCAGTGGCTGGCGTTCCCGGCGGGGACGTCGGCGGCCCCGCTGGTGGCGGCGGTGGCGGCGGAGTACCCGCTGGTGGACCTGTCGGTGCGGGAGCCGGACATCGAGGACGTGATCGCGCGCATGTACGCGGGCCGCGGCTGAGCCCCCGCCCGGAGCGGGCCGGTCGACCGACCGGGTCAGGGGAAAACCGGGGTCGATCTCAGGGACGTGCCCAGGTCCTGCCCGTACAACTCCCGGGAAACCGTGCATAGTCTGGTCCGCATGAGTGACGATCGGCCGGAGAAGCCGTTGCCGGAGCTGAGGGCGTCGGATGCGGACCGGGACCGGGTGGCGGAGCGTCTGCGGGACGCCGTCGCCGAGGGCCGGCTCGACATGGAGGAATTCGAGGAGCGGCTGGAGGCGGCGTACAAGTCCCGGACGTACGCGGAACTGGAACCGCTGACGCGTGACCTGCCGGCGGCGGCGGGGCCGACCGCGCAGCCGGTCCCGGCTGCCGGGTCGGCGGCAGCGCCGTGGCCGGGGCGGATCGGCGGGGCGGGGACCTCCACGCTCGCAGTCGCGGTCATGTCGGGGTTCCAGCGCAAGGGCCGGTGGACGGTGCCCGCGCGGTTCGACGCGGTGGCGTTCTGGGGCGGCGGCGAGCTGGACCTGCGCGAGGCGGACTTCGCACAGCGCGAGGTGGTGATCAACTGCGTCGCGATCATGGGCGGCATCGAGATCACGGTGCCGCCGGGGGTGGAGCTCGACGTACGGGGCTTCGGCTTCATGGGCGCCTTCGATCAGCGCCACAGCCCGGGCCCGTCCGTGCCGGGCGCCCCACGGGTCGTCGTCACGGGCTTCGCCTTCTGGGGCGGCGTGGAGATCAAGGTCAAGCCCCCCAAAACCCCGGTAACGGGCCCACCCCTCCGCAAGGAGCTGTAACGCCGGTCCGACGACTGCCTGCGGTGCGCGGGGGCCGGCCCTGCTGCCGTGCGGGGTGGTGCCGGGCCCGCTGCCTGGGCCCGCTGCCTACGCCTGCTGCCCGGGCGCGTTGCCCGGGCCGGCTGTCGGGCGCGGTGACGGACCGGCTGCCCAGGCCCGCTGCCGGGCGTGTTGCGGTGCGCGGTGCCGGGCCCGTGCCCGGGCCTGCTGCGGGGCGTGCTGCCCGGGCCTGTTGCCGGGGCCGGCTGTCGGGCGCGGTGTGCCAGGGCGTGCTGCCCGGGCCCTGCCCGGATCGGGCAGGGCTCGGCCCGTCGACCGGGGCGCTTCGCAGCGGGCCGGGCGGTGCGCGGGACCGGGTGGGCGGGTCGTCGCGCCGCCGCCAGGGCCTGCGGCCGGCCGTTGCTCCGGGCCCGACAGCGGGCCCGGACCATGGCTTTGGCCCGCCGACGGGGCGCCCTGCCGCTGGCCAGCTGCCGTCGCCATGGGGGGAGCCCAAGCCCCCGGGCTTCAGGCGCCGGCTGGCCGGCGGTTCGGCGCTCCGGCTCGCGGCAGCGGCACGTGCCGCTGCCGGGTGTTGCCCTTGCCGGGCAGGGAACGGATCGGTCGGCCCACGCCGCGCGGGCGGCGGTACGAGCGGCTCATGCCGCTGATGCGACGGGCCGACACCCTCGCTCGGCCCACAGACCGACACGGTGCGGGAGCGAGTCGGCGGCGGCCGCCGTACGGGCCCCCGCGGAGCGGCATGCCGGGCGCGGGTCGCCCGTGCGACGGCCCGCGCGGGAGCGAGACGGCGCGGGAGCGAGAGGTACGGCCCCCCCCCGCGGAGCGGCATGCTGGGCGCGGGCCCTCCGTACCGCGGCCCGCGCGGGAGCGAGACGGCGCGGGGTCTCGCGTACGGGCCCGCGCGGGAGCGAGACGAACGGCCCCCGCGGAGCGGCAGGCCAGGCGTGGGTCTCCCGTACGGCGGCCCGCGCGGGACCGAGACGGCGCGGGGTCTCGCGTACGGGCCCGCGCGGGAGCGAGACGAACGGCCCCCGCGGAGCGGCAGGCCAGGCGTGGGTCTCCCGTACGGCGGCCCGCGCGGGACCGAGACGGCGCGGAAGCGTGACGTACGGCCCCCCCGCGGAGCGGCATGCTGGGTGCGGGCCCTTCGTACGGCGGCCCGCGCGGGAGCCAGACGGCGCGGGGGCGTCCACACCGCAGCCCCCGCGGGAGCGAAAGGGTGTGGCGGGAACTCCTCGGGCCTCCCAGGAGTCGGATGCTATGCAGACAAAACCGGCGCCCCCGGGGGAAGGCAGGAGCACGTGGAGAACCGCAGCACAGCCGGAGGCACCGCCCCGCCGCCGGAGCCCCGACCCGTCGCGCCCCCCGCCCGCGGAGCGTTCGTGTTCAACGCGGCGGACGAGGAGCGCCGGCGCGGTGTCCGGCGGATGAAGACCATCGCGACGGGCCTGCTTCTCCTGGTCGCGCTGGTCTACGTACTGGCCACGTACGCCCAGCACGCGTGGGGCGCCGGCGGCTGGGCCGCGTACGTGGCCGCCGCGGCCGAGGCCGGCATGGTCGGCGCGCTCGCGGACTGGTTCGCCGTCACCGCCCTCTTCAAGCGGCCCCTCGGCCTGCCCATCCCGCACACCGCGATCATCCCGACCAAGAAGGACCAGCTCGGCGTCACCCTCGGTGAGTTCGTCGGCGAGAACTTCCTCTCGTCCGACGTGGTCCGCGCCCGCCTCCACGCCCTCGGCATCGGCGGCCGCCTCGGTGCCTGGCTGGCCGATCCCGCCCACGCGGACCGGGTCACGGCCGAGCTGGCGGCAGCCCTGCGCGGGGCGCTGACCGTCCTGCGCGACTCCGACGTGCAGGCCGTCGTCGGCGAGGCGATCACCCGGCGCGCGGAGGCCGTCGAGATCGCGCCGGGCCTCGGCAAGACCCTGGAGCGGGTCGTCGCGGACGGCGGCCACCGCCGGGCCGTCGACCTGATCTGCGCCAAGGCCTACGACTGGCTGGTCACGCACGGGGACTCGATCACGGACGCGGTCCAGGGCGGTGCCCCCGGCTGGACCCCGCGGTTCGTGGACCGCAAGGTGGGCGAGCGCGTCTACAAGGAGCTGCTCCGGTTCGTCACGGAGATGCGGGACATGCCCGAGCACCCGGCGCGCGGGGCGGTGGACCGCTTCCTGCGGGACTTCGCCGCCGACCTCCAGGCGGACTCGGAGACGCGTGCGAGGGTGGAGCGCCTCAAGTCCGAGATCCTGGCCCGCGACGAGGTCCAGGACGTCATCGCCTCGGCCTGGTCGGCGATCCGCTCGATGATCATCTCGACGGCGGAGGACGAGCAGAGCGAGCTGCGCCTGCGGGTCCGTGCCTCGCTGATCTCGCTGGGCGCGCGGCTGGCCACCGACGGCCGGCTGCAGGCGAAGCTGGAGGGCTGGATCGAGGGCGCGGTCGTCTACGTCGTCACCACTTACCGGACCGAGATCACCTCGCTGATCACGGACACGGTGGCGGGCTGGGACGCCGAGCACACCTCCCGCAAGATCGAGGCGCACATCGGCCGTGACCTGCAGTTCATCCGGATCAACGGCACGGTGGTCGGCGCCTTGGCGGGCCTGCTGATCTACGCGGTGTCCCGCGCCTTCGGGGCGTAGCCGGGCCCGGGCCCCCTGCCCCGGCCCCCAGCCCCCGGCCCCGGCTACGGCCTCGGGAGCGGCAGCTCCAGCTGGGCGTGCCCGCGGGCGGTGACGCCCGGCGGCGCGGGGCGGGCCGCCCCCAGGGCGAGGAGGGAGCGCAGGGCGCCGATCACGTCCGCCGGCCGGTCCCGGAGGATCGCCGGGGTCGTACTGGCGACCAGGACGCCGTGGGCCTCCAGGCGCAGCCGGCGGTGCAGCGTGGCCTGCCAGGCGTCGCGCGTGTAGTGGTACTCCGCGGAGTCGACCTCCAGTGCCACGCCCTCCTCGGGCCAGTACGCGTCCGGTGTGGCGAGGAAGGCGCCGTCGGGCGCGTAGAGGCGGGCGTTCCACAGGGGTGCGGGCAGGTCGGTGGCCGACAGGGTGTCGCGGGCGCGGCCCTCGGCGATCGAGCGGACCCCGGCGAGCAGTTCCGCGGCGGCGGCGCGGACGGCGGGGCGGTGCCGGACGCGGCCGGCGCGCAGTTCGGCGTGCAGGTCGTGCGGGTGGCACCAGCCGCCCTGGACGACGTTGGCGAGGACGGAGCGCACCAGGTCGGGGTCGTCCGTGCGGGCCGCGAAGTCGGCGGCGGCCCGGACCGGGCGGGCGCTGGGGACGCCGTGGATGTGGATGGTCGCGGGCCAGCGGGCGGTCGCGGCGGGCCGGACGCGGCCGGTGGCCGTCACCGTGCGCGGGGAGCGTACGAGGACGTGGAGCGGGTCGGGCGGCGCGCCGCGGATGCCGAGGAGCGCGAGGGCGGCGCCGCCGGTGAGGGCGGCGCTCGCCCCGGACATCGGGTCGGCGGCGGGCTCGGCGGCGTACAGGACAGCCGACAGCGCGTGCTGCCGGGCGTCCGGCGGGCCGGTCTGCAGGAGGTACACGCGGGGCAGGAGCCGTTGCCAGGGTCCGGCGCGGCGGCTGCGGCCGCTGATGGTGGCGGCCGGGATGCCGGCCTGCCTGAGCTGGTGGTGGGTGGCCAGGTTGAGCTGGCGCTGGGCGACGGCGACGCGTGTGATCATGCCCGGGATATGCCCGGTGGGGTGCGGGCGATGCTCAGGCCGAGGGGTGGTTCGGGGCGAGGAAGACGACGACGCCGTTCTCCGTGCCGGGCAGCGGGGCGACCTCGTGCCAGCCGAGCCGGCGGTAGGTGGCGACGGTGTCGGTGGCCATGCGTGCGGTGAGGAGCCAGGCGCGGGCGTCCGGGGCGTCGGCGGTGATCTCGGCGAGGAGGGCGCGGCCGGTGCCGTGGCCGCGCGCGTGCGGGCGTACGGCGAGCTCGTCGATCTCCAGGGCGCCGATGAGGAGTTCCCGTACGCGCGAGCGGCCGAGCTGCGCGGTGACCTGTCCGTAGGCCCGGTCGGTGGGGAAGGCCTTGGGGGTCAGCCAGGCGGTGGCGAATCCGTCGATGCCGACCGCCGACTGGGCGAAGGCGGTACGGAATCCCGTGCGGCGGCTGTCGGCCTGGAGCCGGGCGGCGAACTGGCGAATGGTTTCTTCGTCCTCGTTCCACGGCGGAGCGGAGAAGACCTCGCTGTAGGTGTCGGCGAGTTCGTCCGACAGGTCCAGCACGGCTGGTCCATAACAGATCACGTTTGCAGCTCCTAGGGCCGACTTGGGCGGCTTCGGTCGTATCGCCCCTCTCGGAGAGTGAATCTACGCCGGGAAGGTTCCCTGGCGGGCAGGTGCACGGATCCGGAGGGTGTGCGACAAATCCGACTTCCGTACGGTGTCGCGGACGGCCCGTATCGGCGGCGTACGGGCGGACGTTGAACGGGTGGAGCGCGAAGCCGAACGCATCGCACGACGCGCAGGAACCACAGAAGCCAAAGAAGCCACAGGACACCCCGGAGCCCAGCGTGCCGACCAACACCCTCATCACCCGCGTCCTGGTCGCTCTCGGGGGCTGCGCCGTGGCGTTCTTCATCATCCTGGGCGTGATGGCGGTGCTTCCCCGCGCCGTTCAGGACTCCCTCCCGCCCGGTGTCCTCGGCGGAGCCGTCGTGGTGCTGGGGGTGGTGGCCGCGCGCCGCTTCACCCGGCGGGCGCGTTAGCCTCGACCGATGACGTCCGAACGGCCGGAGGCCCCCACCATGGCGCAGCTCCCCACCTCACTCGTGGCCGCAGCCGGCCTCGTCGGCGGCTACGCCGCCGCCCGCTGGACCGGCAAGCGCCCCCTCGGCGGCGTGGTCCTCGCGGCCGCCGGCGCCGTCGCGGCCCGCGAATGGCACCGCCGCACGACCCCGACGACGACGGCCCTCCTCGGCGCGGCCTACATCGCCGCCTTCGCGGCCTCCCACCCCCTGGCCAAGAAGATCGGCCCCTGGCCCGCGGTCTTCACGGCCGCCACCACGATGGCCGCAGCCGCCCACACCACGGCCGACCGCTAACCACCAACCGCTAGCCCACCTTTGATCCTTTGGCATGATGCGCGCATGACTGCGCCTTCGAGATCCGTTGCGTTCGGTACCCCTGACGGTGTGGCTGAGGGGGACTGGTTTAAGGGGCACGCAGAGCTCCACGCCCACGGCGTCCATCGCTTCAGCGGCCGCGGAATTGCCGGCACCGAGAAGACGGGCGCCGACTCCATCGTGCTCTCCGGTGGGTACGTAGACGATCGCGATGAAGGCGACGTGATCATCTATACCGGTGAAGGGGGCCGCGACCGGGACTCGGGGCGGATGGTCGCCGATCAGTCCCTCGGGGAGCGGGGCAACGCTGCGCTGGTCGTCTCGCAGGCCATGGGACATCCCGTGCGAGTGATCGAAGGCCTCGGGGTCACCCGTGGCAAGCGCCGTCGAGCGACCAAGGGATACCGCTATCGCGGGCTCTTCAGGGTGGCCGACCATTGGTTGACGGTCGGACAGGAGGGCTTTGGCATCTGCCAGTTCCAGCTGCTCAAGATCGAGCCCGGGCAGCTGGTGACCCCTCAACCAGTGGACCCGTTGGCCGGCGCTGAGACGCCTTTCGAGGAGCAGGCTCGGCGCTACATCTCGCAGGACCGCTTGGTGCGGGACTCCGCGGTCGTGCGTGCGGTGAAGAAGATGTACGACAACACCTGCCAGATATGTCGCGCGCGGCTGATCGTTTCCCTGGAGGGTGCGGCGTATAGCGAAGCAGCGCACATACAGGCCGTTGGCAAGCCTCACTTGGGCCAGGACCGGATCGAAAACGTGCTGTGCCTGTGCCCCAACTGCCACGCCTTGTTCGACCGAGGCGCACTGCAGCTGACGGACGAACTCGACGTGATCGACGGAATCACCGGTCGGTTCCGTGCGGCGCTTGCGCAAGCCAAGGGGCACAACCTGGGCGTCGAGTTTGCGCGCAAGCACCGCGAGCGGTGGGCGACCCGGCTCCCCTAGGGGGTGGCAGCGTGGTGGCTACCACCCCCTGGGGCCTTCAGCCCCCGTGGCATTCCGCGTACGGCTTGCCCGAGGTGCACCAGCAGGGGTTGGTGGGGGTGGGGGGCCAGGGGGTGGCTTTGCCGCGGGCGGCGAGGGTGGTGGCGTATTCGGCCAGGAGGGACGGGGAGGCCGGGGAGGTCTTCTCGGAGGCCGCGAAGGCCTCGTAGGAGGGGACGCTCGCGGTGACGATGCCGAGGTTCGTGGTGCCCGAGGCGGCCAGGGCGCGCAGCGAGGTCTCGATCTCCCTCAGGTGGGCCTCGTGCGAGGCGTACTCCGTGGCCAGGGTGGGGTACGAGGTGAGCAGCTCGGCCAGTTCCCGTGCGGGCCAGTGGAGGATCGCCACCGGGAACGGGCGGGAGAGGGCCGCGCGACGGTCGCCCAGTTCCGCGCGCAGGCGGGCGATCTCCGCGCGCAGTTCCGCCGGGTCGTCGGAGCCGAGCGCCCAGATGCGCTTCGGGTCGTGGAGCTCGTCCAGGGGGATCGGGCCGACGTGACGGGTGTCGGCGACCATGTCCCAGTCGTCGTGCGGGCGCCCGAGGAGGCGGCGTACCCGGTGGCGGCCCGTCAGGAGGGCGGTGGTGGCCCGGGTGAGCGGGTCGTCCTCCGTGATGAGGAGGGTCGCCGCTTCGGTGAAGCACTCGTGCGAGGCCTCCAACTCGTCGTGTGCCTCCAGGGCTTCCGCGATGACCTCCCACGGCGCCGGGTCCTTGGGCGAGGCGGCGCGGATGCCCGAGATGAGGGCGCGGGCCTCCGGCTCGTGGCCGTACTCCCAGAGGTTCGCCGCCTGCAGGGCCTTGATCAGGTAGGGGTCGGAAGGTGAGGAGGACAGGAGTTGGTCGTAGAGGGCGCTCGCCCGGTCGCGTGCGTCGGCCAGTTCGAGGTGGGCCGCGGCCTGGAGGAGCAAGGGCTCCTGGTCCTCGGGGTAGCGGGTCGCCGTGCGGATGAGGCGCTCGGCTTCGGCGATGTGCTCGGCAGGCGTGTCGGGGCGCATGGTTCACACCGTACTGCCGCTGGTCAGTTGACGGGGGAGGACTTAAGGTGCCGCCCGTGCGGGATCACATACCTGTGGTGGTTCAGGGGAGTGGCCGGCGGATGCGCCGGGCCGGTCTCGCGGGGGTGCTGTGGGCGGCCGCCGAGCTGACCGTCACCGTGGGCGTGGTGGTGTTGTTGCTGGTGGTGCACCAGGTGTGGTGGACCAACCGGCAGGCCGCGGCCGTCGCGCAGGACCGGGTCCAGGCCCTGGAGCGGGCCTGGGGGCAGGATCCCGCACCTGACCCATCTGACCCACCTGACCCATCTGCCCCAGCTGATCTTCCGGAGCCGGCCGCGACCGCATCCGCACCCGCCACCGTTCCCGCACCCGTGGCCGCACCCGGCCGCCCCGCCCGTCCGGCGACGGCGGCGCAGCAGGACCGGGCGTACGCCGTCCTGCGCATCCCGCGCCTGGGGCTCGTCGCCCCCATCTCGCAGGGGATCGACAAGCGGGCCGTCCTCGACAAGGGCTACGTCGGGCAGTACCCCGGGACCGCCGGGCCCGGGGAGCGGGGGAACTTCGCGCTGGCCGGCCACCGCAACACCCACGGCGAGCCGTTCCGCTACATCAACCGGCTGCGGGCGGGCGACGAGCTGATCGTCGACGTACGGGGGCGCAGGTTCACGTACGTGGTCGGGAAGACGCTGGGCGAGACGACCGAGCGGGACACCGGGGTGATCGCGCCCGTGCCGCGGAGCGTGGTGAAGCCGGACCAGGGGTATACCGAGCCCGGCGCGTACATCACCCTCACCACCTGCACGCCCGAGTACAGCTCCAAGTACCGGCTGGTGGTCTGGGGGACCCTGAAGCCCTCCTGACGCTCGGGTGGGCGCTGCACGTTCCGTTGTCAGCGGGGCCCGTTACCATCGAACGCGTACGTGAACGCACGTGCGTCCGGAGTCCGGAGTGGAGAGGGGGAGGTCCGTATGGCCCACGTGTTCGC
Source organism: Streptomyces sp. NPDC005533 (assembly GCF_042871845.1). Classification (NCBI taxonomy): domain Bacteria; kingdom Bacillati; phylum Actinomycetota; class Actinomycetes; order Kitasatosporales; family Streptomycetaceae; genus Streptomyces; species Streptomyces sp. NPDC005533. The sequence goes on from NZ_JBIAJH010000008.1 coordinate 131,370, forward strand.
CCGGGCCTCGCGCGCCCTCGCCGTGCTGCTCCCGCTCGTGCTGCTCGGGGGAGTCCTCGGGCTGTTCGCCGGGGAGAGCGGGCTGGGCGCCGTCGTGGTCGCCCTCGCCGCCACCGTCGCCGTGGGCACCGAGGCCCTGGCCGCGGCCACACGGCTCGTGCGGCCCGTGCCGCCGCACCGCATACGCACCGCGATACGTGATCGCGAGCAGCGCACGGCGTTTCTGCCGCAGCGCGATCCCGACGCCTCGGGCCGGTCCCGGCCCAGGGCACCCGGCCGCGTCCTCCCGACGGCCGCGTAGGGGCGCGCAGTACATCCTGCTTCCGTGCTTGTTCTCGCCTTCTGCTGACTGATCACTGTTGTCGCCCCTCGCGGGTCGTCACGCCGAAACGCATCTCTTTCGACGTTCGACGAGACCCTTCGGAGGGCCCACGTGTCCGTTTTCACCCATCTTGTTGCTGAGCTGGGCCGGCTGCTGGAGCCGGTGCTGGCCCAGTCCGCGACCGCTGCCGCGATCGTGCTGTTCACCGTGCTCGTTCGGCTCGCCCTGCATCCGCTCAGCCGGGCCGCCTTCCGCGGGGCGACCCCGGCGGCGGGGTGTCTGCCGCTGCTGCTCCAGCTGCCCGTGTTCTTCGTGATGTACCGGGCGTTCTCCTCCTCGAAGGTCGGCGGCGAGGCGAACGAGCTGCTCGGGCACCGGCTCTTCGCCGCGCCGCTGGGCTCCCGGTGGACCGAGGCGCTGGGGGAGGGCGGCCCGTTCGGTGCGCAGGGGCTGGTGTTCCTCGGGCTGTTCGCGGCGATCGCGGTGGTCGCCGCCTGGAGCGCGGTACGGGGCCGCAAGGCGGCGGCCGCTGCTGCTGCCGCGGCCGCTGCTGCTGCCGCCTCCGCCGCGACGCCGTCCGGCCGCGGCAAGGCCGAGGCGGCCCCGGCGAAGACCAAGGCGGGAGCCAAGGCGGGCGCCACGGCCGGGGTCGTGGCCGAGGTGACCGCCGAGCAGCAGGAGGTCATGCGCAAGCTGGGCGGCGTACTGCCCCTGCTCTCGTTCGGGACGCTGATCACGGCCGCCGTGGTGCCGCTGGCCGCCGGGCTGTACCTGCTGACCACCACCGCGTGGTCGGTGGCGGAGCGGATCTGGCTGCAGCACCGCAAGGAGCAGGCCGAGCGCGCCGAGCAGGCCGGGCGGGCTGAGCAGGTGGAACAGATGGCGTAAGTGGAGCAGGTGGGGCGGGTGGCGCCGGCCGGTGGAGGGATGCGTTCCAGTCCGTGAACAGGGTCTTGCGGATGGGGCGCACTTCTTGGAGGATCAACCAATCCTCCGATGGCCGCAACCCATCGGCCGGCCTGTGGCACGCCCATGGGCCGACCACCCACGACCACGGGAGAATGCCCATGAAGCTGCTGCGTGTCGGACCCGTCGGGTCGGAACGCCCCGCGCTGCTCGACCAGGACGGGACCCTGCGTGACCTGTCCGGCCTGATCACGGATGTGGACGGCGGCCTCCTGGCCGACGACTCCGTGCTGTCCCGGGTGCGGGACGCGGCGCAGTCCGGTGAGCTCCCGGTCCTGGGCGCCGAAGGGCTCCGGATCGGTGCGCCGGTCGGCCGCATCGGCAAGGTCGTGGGCATCGGCCTGAACTACTTCGGGCACGCGGCCGAGATCGGCGCGGAGCCGCCGGCCGAGCCGATCCTCTTCCTGAAGGCCGCGGACACCGTGGTCGGCCCCGACGACACCGTGCTGATCCCGCGCGGCAGCGTGAAGACCGACTGGGAGGCCGAGCTCGGCGTCGTCATCGGCAGCACCGCCCGCTACCTGTCCTCCGCCGAGGAGGGCCTGGCCCACGTGGGCGGCTACGTGCTGGTCAACGACGTCTCGGAGCGCGAGTTCCAGATCGAGCGCGGCGGCACCTGGGACAAGGGCAAGAACTGCGAGACCTTCACCCCCCTCGGCCCCTGGCTGGTCACGGCCGACGAGGTCCCGGACCCACAGGTCCTGGACGTGAAGCTGTGGGTCAACGGTGAGCTGAAGCAGGACGGCAACACCTCGGACCAGATCTTCCCGGTCGGCGAGGTCGTCCGGTACCTGAGCCAGTTCATGACCCTCTACCCCGGCGACGTCATCGTCACGGGTACGCCGGGCGGCGTGGCCATGGGCCAGCCGGAGCCGAAGCCGTACCTGCGGGCCGGGGACGTCGTGGAGGTGGCGATCCAGGGCCTGGGGCGTCAGCGCCAGGAGTTCAAGAGCGCCTAGGAACATCAAGAGCACCTGGGAACACCCGACAGGGGGCGGGCCCGCCATCGGCGGTCCCGTCCCCTGTCGTTCGCGCGTGGTCCTTCACTCCGAACCGGACGACGGTGCGGCGGGAAGCTCCACCACCACACCCTCCTGGGACGACTTGCGCGCCGCCTCCAGTACGTCGAGGCACTGTGCGGCCTCGTGCGCGGTGACCGGGGCCGGACCGCCCGTGCGCAGGGCGACCTCCACCGCCGCGTAGTACGCCGGGTAGTTCCCCGGCTCGGTCGGCAGCGGGGTCCCGCCGCCGGTCAGCGGGGACTCCCCGGAACCCACCCGCCCCCACAGGTGCGGGGGCTCCTCGCCCCAGGGCGTCTCGCCGTCCGGCCGCAGCCCCTCGCGCAGGGCGCCCTCCTGCGGGTCGAGTCCGTACTTCACGTAGCCGGCCCGCGAACCCAGCACCCGGAACCGCGGGCCCAGCTGGGCGGTGGTCGCGCTGACGTAGAAGTGGGAGCGGACCCCGTTCGCGTGCGTGACGGCGATGAAGGTGTCGTCGTCGGTCTCGGCTCCCGGACGGCGCGCGTCGGCCTCCGCGTACACCCGTACGGCCGGCCCGAAGAGCACGAGCGCCTGGTCCACGACGTGGCTGCCGAGGTCGTACAGCAGGCCGCCGATCTCCTCCGGGGCGCCCGACTCGCGCCATCCGCCCTTCAGCTGCGGGCGCCAGCGCTCGAAACGGGACTCGAAGCGCTGGACCTCGCCGAGTTCGCCCTCCGCGAGGAGGCGCTGCAGGGTGAGGAAGTCGTTGTCCCAGCGGCGGTTCTGGAAGACGGAGAGGAAGGTACCGCTGCGGTCCGCGAGGGCGGCCAGCGCGCGGGCCTCGGCGGCGGTGGCCGCGAGCGGCTTGTCCACGACCACCGGGATCCCGGCTTCGAGGGCGGTGGTGGCGAGCGGGACGTGCGTCCGGTTGGGGGAGGCGACCACGACGAGGTCGAGGTCGCGGTCCCACAGCTCGTCGGCGGTGGCGGCGATGCGGACGTCGGGGAACTCCGCGCGGGCCTGGGCCTGGCGGGCCGGGTCGGAGGTGACGACGGTGTCGAGGGCGAGTCCGTCCGTGGCGGCCACGAGGGGGCCGTGGAAGACGGAACCGGCGAGTCCGTAGCCGATGAGGCCGACGCGGAGGGGGGTGGTGGGGGTGGCGGGGGCGGAGGTGCTCATGGTGACCACTTTGGCAACAGTGTTGTCGAAGTGCAAGGAAGGTGGACAATGGGCCGGTGAACAGGGGTAGTGGCCACAATGACGTACGCGGCTGGCGCGGCGGGGTGAACCTGCCGGCGCTCCGCGGGCACAACGAGGCGCTGATGCTGGACCTGCTGCGCGGGGCCGGCCCGGCGGGACTGGGCCGCGCGGAACTCGCGGCGCGCACGGGGCTCACCCCGCAGGCCGTCAGCAAGATCACGGCGCGGCTCGGCACGGACGGGCTGGTCGCGGAGGCCGGACGCGCGGCGTCCACCGGCGGCAAGCCGCGCACCCTGCTCCGGCTGGTACCGGAGGCGCGGCACGCGGTCGGGGTGCACCTGGACCGCGACGAGCTCCGGGCGGTACGGGTGGACCTGGCGGGCCGCGTCGTCGCCGAGAGCGGCGGCCCGCTGGACTTCGGGGCCGGCCCGGACGCAGTGGTGGAGGAGACCGTACGCACGCTCGCGCGGGTCTGCGAACCGCCCGGGCCGCCGCTGCTGGGCGTCGGCGTCGCCGCGCCGGGACCGCTCGACCACCGGGCCGGGGTGATGGGGCGGGTGACGGGTTTCCCCGAGTGGGAGGGCTTCGGGCTGCGGGAGGTGCTGGAGGGGCGGCTGGGGGTGCCGGTCCGGGTGGACAAGGACACGAACGCGGGGGCGGCGGGCGTGGCGCCGGCCGTCGCCTTGGCGCAGGCGCGGCAGGCGCAGGCGCAGGCCGGGGCGCGGGCCGGGGTGGCGGGCTCCGGGGGCGGAGCCGGTGCCTCCGTGTACCTGCACTTCGGGACCGGGCTCGGAGCGGGGCTACTGCTCGGCGGTGAGGTCTACCGGGGGGCGCGCTCGGCGGCCGGGGAGTTCGGCCACCAGGTGCTCCGGCTGGACGGGCCGCCGTGCGCGTGCGGGGCGCGGGGGTGCGCGGAGGTGCTGTGCCTGGGGGCGGTGGCCCGGGGTGATCTGCCCGAGGCGGCGCGGATCCTGGGGGAGGGGGCGGCGAACCTGGTCGCCCTGTTGGACGTCGAGCAGGTGCTGCTCGGGGGGCGGGTGGTGGCGGGGGCGCCGGGGGTGTTCCTGGACGGGATCCGGTCGGTGCTGGCCCTCCGGGGGTGGGGGGCGGGGGTTCTCGTCGCGCTCGCGGAGGTGGGGGTGGCGGAGGGGGCCGCGGAGCTGGTGCTGGGGCGGGTGTTCGGCCGCGGCTAGCGGCTCCGCCGGTGGTGGCCGTCAAAGATCGGGGCTCCGCCCCGGACCCCGCGCCTCAAGCGCCGGCGGGGCTGGGTTGGTGCGCTCGGCCCCGTGCCGCGCGCCTCAAGCGCCGGCGGGGCTGGATTGGTGCGGCGGGGCCGAGGCGTTGGAGGGGGGCGGGTCCGGCGGGGCCGGGCGCGCGCCGGGACGTCTCCTCGGACGCCGAACGTGTCGGGGGGTCGGAGAGCTGGGCGGAAGTGCGTTCGGCGCCCTGCGGGGAGCGCCCCGACACACACCCGACCCCGCCGGATCCGCCCTGGACGGTCGGGCAGCCGGGGTCAGAGATCGGGGCCCCGTGCCCCGCGCCTCAAGCTCCGGCGGGGCCGGGCGCGCGCCGGGACGTCTCCTCGGACGCCGAACGTGGCGGGGGGTCGGAGAGCGGGGCGGAAGTGCGTTCGGCGCCCTGCGGGGAGCGCCCCGACACACACCCGACCCCGCCGGATCCGCCCCGGACGGTCGGGCAGCCGGGATCGGTGATCGGGGCCCCGTGCCGCGCGCCTCAAGCTCCGGCGGGGCCGGGGCGTCTCCTCGGGCGGCGAACGTGGCGGGGGGTCGGAGAGCGGGGCGGAAGTGTGTTCGGCGCCCTGCGGGGAGCGGCCCGACACACACCCGACCCCGCCGGCTCCGCCTGGACGGTCGGGGGTTGACCCGTCCGGCGATCGGGCGTAAACCGGAACGGCTCAGGCGTGGCGCGCGGGGTGGGGGTCCGCGGGCGTGGCACGGTGCGGGCAGGCCGGGGTGATTGTCACCTGGTCCGATCATCATCCCGTCCGGCGAGCAGCGAAGGCCTTCCATGCGACTACGCAAAGCCCTTGCCCTCACCGCCGTACTCGTAGCCACCACCGCCCCCACCGCGGCCGCGGACATCGGGGCCGGCGGCGGGGCCCGACCCGCACCCGCGCTGCCCTCCCGCACCCAGGCCACCTGCGGCAACGGGAAGAGCACCGCCTTCCCCATCGGTGCGCGCATCCGCGGCGGCCCGGCCGTGTACCGCACCGGCGGCGACCCGCAGACCTGGTACCTGGACCTGACCAACACCACCGACTCCGAGTGCACGGCCATCCACCCCGTCGTCGTCTTCACCGACAAGGCCCGCGCCCTGCGCCCCGCCCACCTGCGGATGGAGTTCGACGCGCCCGGCGGCACCTTCCCCACGAGCCTGGAGCGCAGCGACCGCGACGAGATCATCGCCGTCTTCGACGGCGGCGACGCCTTCCCCGGCTTCACCGTCGGCCCCCGCGGCTCCCTGACCGTCAAGGTCGGCCTCGCCTTCGCCCCCGACGCCCCCACCGGCGAGGTCCTCGCCGATGCCGCCCTGGTCCAGCGCAAGGGCGACGACGGTGACTGGGTCGGCGAGGCCGGCGGCTACCGCTTCTCCGTCGAGAGCCCGGAGGATTCCGGCGAAGCGGGCTCCCTCGCCCACACCGGCCCGCGCGAGTGGGCGTACGGAGCGGGCGCCGTGGCCGCGCTGGCCACCGGCGGCAGCCTCCTCCTGGGCGCGCGCCGCCTCCGTTCCTCCGACGCCCGCCGCTGATCCGCCCCCCCCGGCTGCCCGACCGTCCAGGGCGGATCCGGCGGGGTCGGGTGTGTGTCGGGGCGCTCCCCGCAGGGCGCCGAACGCACTTCCGCCCAGCTCTCCGACCCCCCGACACGTTCGGCGTCCGAGGAGACGTCCCGGCGCGCGCCCGGCCCCGCCCGAGCCGCCCCCTTCCAACGCCTCGGCCCCGCCGTACCGAACCCAGCCCCGCCGGCGTTTGAGGCGCGCGGCACGGGGCCGAACCCCGCCCCCCGACCCCGACCGCCCCCGTACGGCCCCCCCCGGGCCACCCCGCATAGAGTCCCCCCGTGGAAGAACAGACCCCGCGCCACCGCCCCGGCTCACCCGTGCGTTCCGGCATTCCCGAGCACGGCCGCATCCCCAAGTACTACGCCGTCAAGGCCCGCATCTCCGGGCTCATCGACGAGCTCGGCGAGGGCGGCGCGCTGCCCACCGAGCGGGATCTCGCCGAGCAGTACGAGGTGTCGCGCGAGACCGTCCGCCAGGCCCTGCGCGAGCTGCTGCTGGAGGGCCGGCTGCGCCGCCACGGCCGCGGGACGGTCGTCGCCGGCCCGAAGCTGGAGCAGCCGCTCTCCCTCGCCAGTTACACCGAGGGCGTGCGCCGCCAGGGTCGCCGCCCGGGCCGGCACCTCATCGGGCTGGAGCAGTTCCCCTGCCCGCCCGACCTCGCCCCCGGCATCGGCGCCGAGCCCGGCGAGCCCGTCTGGCACCTGGAGCGGGTCCTGCTGGCCGATGACGAGCGCGTCGGCCTGGAGAGCACGTACATCCGGGTGGCCCGCGCCCCTCGCCTCGACAGCGATTTCCAGCCGGACTCGTCCTTCTACGGGTACCTCCGCGACAGCCTCGACATCGCCTTCGGCGAGGCCGACGAGAAGCTGGAGACGGTCCTCGCGACCCCCCGCGAGGCCCTGCTGATCGGCACCCCGCCCGCCCTCCCCATGCTGCTCATCCACCGTTTCTCGCGGGATCAGGACGGCCTGCCGCTGGAACGGGTCCGTTCGCTCTACCGTGGTGACCGGTTCAGCTTCACGACCCGCCTGCGAGCCGAATAGCCCCAGGTCGATCCACGCACACCCGCCGTAAAGGGATATATGAACACCGCACTCTGGTCACAGAAAGATAACGGGTCTAGTCCAAGTGTCGAGGGCCGTTCACCGACGCGTTGCCGGACGGATCCTTCCGGGCCACGGTCCGCGCCCACCGTTGGCGGCGTGAGAGTCATAGTCGTCGGAGGCGGCGTGGTCGGCACCATGCACGCCTGGCAAGCAGTCCAACGCGGCCACGAGGTCGTCCAGATCGAGCGAGAGGCGGAGGCCCGCGGCGCGTCACTGCGCAATTTCGGCCAGATCTGGGTCAGCGGACGGGCCGGGGGAGAGGAGCTCGACACCGCCCTGCGGGCCCGCGAGCTCTGGGAGCGCATCGGCGCGCAGGTGCCCGGCCTGGGCTTCCGCGCCAACGGCTCCCTCACCCCCGTCCGCACCGACCGCGAGTACGCCGTCGCCGAGGCGGCTCTGGCCCGGCCCGACGCCGCCGCCCGCGGCTACCAGCTGGTCACCGCCGACGAGGCGCGGCAGATCAACCCCGCCCTGCGCGGCGTCTTCGAGGCCGCCCTGTGGTGCGAGCGCGACGCCGCCGTCGAGCCGCGCACCGCGCAGCTCCACCTGCGGGAGGCGCTCGGGGCCACCGGCCGGTACGCCTTCCTGCCCGGCCGGGAGGTGCGCGAGGTCGTCGGCCCCGGCGCCGTCCGCGACGACCACGGTGACGTGCACCGCGGCGACGCGGTCGTCCTCGCCACCGGCGCCTGGCTGTCCGGCCTGGTGCGGGAGCTGGTCCCGGACCTGCCCGTGCGCCGCGTCCGCCTCCAGATGATGCAGACCGCCCCGCTCGGCGAGGCGCTTACCACCTCCGTCGCGGACGCGGACAGCTTCCGCTACTACCCCGCCTACGCGTCCCCCGCGCTCGACGCCCTCAACGCCGGGCAGGACCAGGAACCCGTCGCCGCCGCGCACAAGATGCAGCTGCTGATGGTCCAGCGCCAGGACGGCGGACTGACCATCGGCGACACCCACGAGTACGAGCACCCCTTCGCCTTCGACACCCTCGAAGACCCCTACGAGCACCTCACCGGCGTGGTCGAGGGCTTCCTGGGCCGGCCGCTGCCGAAGCTCCGGCGCCGCTGGGCGGGCGTGTACGCGCAGTGCACCGACACCACCCGCGTCGTCCACCGCCAGCAGGTGGCCGACGGCGTCTGGCTGGTGACCGGACCGGGCGGGCGCGGCATGACCTGCTCGCCCGCCATAGCCGAGACCACCGCGAACGAACTGGGCTGGTAAGTCAGATGACCGAGAACCGCACGCAGAACCTGATCGTCCTCGACATGGCCGGTACCACCGTCGCCGACGGCGGCCTCGTCGAGCGCGCCTTCGAGCGCGCCGCCGAACGCCTGGGCGTGGAGCCGGGCACCGCCGACCACGCCGCGAAGCTCCAGTACGTCCGCGACACCATGGGCGAGTCCAAGATCACCGTCTTCCGGCAGCTCTTCGGTACGGAGGAACTCGCCCGGCGCGCCAACTCCGCCTTCGAGGAGGCGTACGCGGAGCTCGTCGACGGCGGCCTGATCGCCCCGCTTCCCGGCGCCCGCGCCGCCGTCGAGGAGCTCCGCGCCGACGGCCGCACCGTCGTCCTGACCACCGGCTTCGCCCGCGTCACCCAGGACGCCATCCTCGACGCCCTCGGCTGGCGGGACCTCGCCGACCTCACCCTCTGCCCGGCCGACGCGGGCGGCCGCGGCCGGCCCTTCCCGGACATGGTGCTGACCGCGTTCCTGCGCACCGGCGCCGTGACCGACGTACGCGACACCGTGGTCGCCGGCGACACCGCGTACGACATGCTCAGCGGCCGCCGCGCCGGCGCCGGGATCGTCGCGGGCGTCCTCACCGGCGCCCACGACCGCGCGGCGCTCACGGCGAACGGCGCGACCCACGTCCTGGGCTGCGTCGCCGAACTCCCGGACCTCCTGCGGGAGTCGGCGTGAGCGGCATCCGCTTCGACGGGGTCAGCGTCGCCTACGGCGCCGCGACCGTCCTGGACTCCCTCGACCTGACCGTCGAACCGGGCGAGGTGATGGCGCTCCTCGGCCCCTCCGGTTCGGGCAAGACCACGGCGCTGCGCGCGGTCGCCGGTTTCGTGCGGCCCGCCGCGGGCCGGGTGCTGATCGGCGGCAGGGACGTCACCGCGCTCCCGCCGCACCGGCGTGGCATCGGCATGGTCGTCCAGCAGTACGCGCTCTTCCCGCACATGCGCGTCGAGGACAACGTCGCCTTCGGCCTGCGGGCCCGGAAGGCACCGAAGGCCGAGATACCCGGCCGGGTCGCCGAGGCCCTGGAACTGACCGGCATGGGCGCCTACGCGCGGCGCTACCCCCGCGAGCTCTCGGGCGGCCAGCAGCAGCGCGTCGCCATCGCCCGCGCCCTCGCCATCCGCCCCGGGGTGCTCCTGCTGGACGAGCCGCTCTCGGCACTCGACGCGCAGCTGCGCTCCGGGATGCTCGCCGAACTGGCCCGCCTGCACCGCGAGCTGCCCGACGTCTCCATCCTGTACGTCACCCACGACCAGGTCGAGGCGCTCACCCTGGCCGACCGGATCGCCGTCATGGACAAGGCCCGCCTCCAGGACTGCGGGACGCCGCAGCAGCTGTACCGGGCCCCGCGCACCGAGTTCACCGCCTCCTTCGTCGGCAACGCCAACCTGCTGCCGGTGACGGTCGCCGAGTCCGGGGCGGTCTTCGAGGGCCGCACCCTGACCCTCGACCGAGGCCGCGCGGCGCCGGGCTCCACGGCGACGCTGTGCGTGCGACCGCACCTGCTCGGGCTCGGGGCCGGGCCCAACGCCCTGACCGGGACGATCGCCGAGGTCCAGTGGCGCGGCTCCACGCACCGGCTGTACGTCGACGTCGACGGCCACCGCGTCAAGGCGGACCTCCCCGAGCTGCGGGAGACGCCCGCGCTGGGGGACAGGGTCACGCTGAGCTTCGAGCCGCGCGACGCCGTGCTGCTCGCCGCAGGGGTCTGCGATGGCTGAGGCCACGCGCGGCGCGCCCGCGACGCGGCTCACCCGGCTGCCGCGCGGCGTATGGGCGCTGCCGCCCGTCGCCGTGCTCGCGCTCGTGTTCCTGTATCCGCTCGCGCTGGTCGTCCAGCAGTCGCTGAGCCCCGGGAACGGCGGCGGCGCCTTCGACGCGTACGCCTCCGTCTTCGCCTCGCGGGGCTTCCGCGAGGCGCTCGGGACCACCGTCTGGCTGGCCGTCGGGGCGACCGTCGGATGCCTCGTCCTCGGCTTCGTCCTAGCGCTGATCATCGCCTTCGTGCCCTTCCCCGGGGCACGGGCCGTCGCGAAGTTCATCGACGTGTTCCTCTCCTTCCCCTCCTTCCTCGTCACCCTCGCCCTCCTCTTCGTCTACGGGACGGTGGGCATGGCCAACGGAGCCTGGACGGGCCTCACCGGCGCCGCCGAGGGGCCCTTCCACTTCCTGACCACCCCCTGGGGCGTCCTCCTCGCGGAGATCACGTACTTCACGCCCTTCGTGATGCGCCCGCTGCTCGCGGCCTTCTCCCAGCTGGAGACCGCCCAGCTGGAGGTCGCCGCCGGCCTCGGCGCCCGACCCGCCCGCATCGTCCGGCAGGTGATCCTCCCCGAGGCCCTTCCGGCGCTCGCCGCGGGCGGCAGCCTCGTCCTGGTCATGTGCCTCAACGAGTTCGGGATCGTCCTGTTCACCGGAGCCAAGGACGTCACGACCCTGCCGATGCTCATCTACGGCAAGGCCATCCTCGAATCCGACTACCCGGCCGCCTGCGTGGTCGCCGTCGTCAACATCGCGATCTCCGTCGGCCTGTTCGGCCTCTACCGGGTGGTGGGCAAGCGTGCTGGTGCATAGCAAGACCGGCCGCTGGGCGGCCTGGGGCCTCTTCGGCCTCCTCTTCCTGCCGCTGTTCGCCCTGCCGCTGCTCGTCGTGGTGGCCGCGTCCTTCTCGACCCACTGGTCCGGGGCCTTCCCCTCCGGCCCGACCACCGCGAACTACGCCTCCGCCGTGCGCGGCGAATCCCTCCAGGCCCTCACCACCAGCCTGGTCACCGCCCTCGCCGCCGGCCTCCTCGCCCTGACCCTCGGCACCTGGGCCGCGCTGGCCGCCGCCCCGCTGCAGAAGCGCGGGAAGCGGTCCCTGGACGCGCTGTTCATGCTGCCCGTGGCCGTCCCGTCCGTGGTCGTCGGCCTGGCCGTGCTCGTCGCCTTCAGCCGGCCGCCGGTCCTGCTCAACGGCACCGGCTCGATCGTCATCCTGGCGCACACGATCCTTGTCACGGCGTTCGCCTACCAGTCGGTCTCGGCCGCGATCGTACGGCTCGACCCCGCGTACGAGCAGGCGGCGGCCTCCCTCGGCGCCCGCCCCGCGTACGTCCTGTGGCGGGTCAAGCTGCCCCTCCTGCTGCCGTCCCTCACGGCCGCGGCCGGCCTCTGCTTCGCCCTGTCCATGGGCGAGCTGAGCGCCACGATGATGCTCTACCCGCCGGACTGGATGCCCCTCCCCGTCCGCGTCTTCACCGCCACCGACCGCGGTTCGCTCTTCGGCGGCTCCGCCGTCGCCGTGGTCCTGATGGCCGCCACCCTGCTGGTCCTCCTGGCGGTCTCCCGTGTCCGCACCAAGGCCTCGTACCGCTGACACTCCCGCCGACCCCGCCGAACCCAGCCGCATCCCGCTGAATCCCGCCGTGTCCCCGCTGACTCCCTTTCCCCGTAAGGAAGTTCCATGCCCCGCAAGATCCTGCTCCGCAGTGCCGCCGTCGTCGCCGGCCTCGCCCTCACCGCCTCCCTCACCGCCTGCGGCGGCTCCTCCTCCGCCGACGCCAAGGGCGAGGAGAAGGTCGTCACCGTCTACAGCGCCGACGGCCTCAAGAGCGAGAAGGGCGACGGCTGGTACGACAAGGTCTTCGCCGACTTCACCAAGAAGACCGGCATCGAGGTCAAGTACGTCGAGGGCGGCTCGGGCGAGATGGTGCAGCGCGCCGTCCGCGAGAGGACCAACACCCAGGCCGACGTGCTGATCACCCTGCCGCCCTTCATCCAGCAGGCCGACGGAAAGGGCCTGCTCCAGGCCTACGCGCCGCAGGGCTCCGACAAGGTCAACGGCGCCGACAAGGCCGCCGACGGCAAGTGGACCTCCGTCGTCAAGAACTACTTCGGCTTCGTCCACAACAAGAAGGAGCTCCCCGAGCCCCCCAGGACCTGGGAGGAGCTGCTCGACGCCAAGTACAAGGGCAAGGTGCAGTACTCCACCCCGGGCGTCGCGGGCGACGGCACGGCCGTCCTCGTCAAGTCGATGCACGACTTCGGCGGCAAGGAGCCGGCGATGGAGTACCTGAAGAAGCTCCAGGCCAACAACGTCGGCCCGTCCTCCTCCACCAGCAAGCTCGCGCCGAAGACGGACAAGGGCGAGCTGCTCGTGGCCAACGGCGACGTCCAGATGAACTTCGCGCAGTCCAAGTCCATGCCGAACCTGGGCATCTGGTTCCCGGCGAAGGACGGCGGCAGGCCCACCAGCTTCGCCCTGCCCTACGCGGCCGGCCTGGTCGACAAGGCCCCGCACTCCGAGAACGGCAGGAAGCTCCTCGACCACCTCCTCGGCGAGGAGGCGCAGAAGCTGGTCAGCGAGGTCGGCGGCGGCTTCCCGGCGCGCACCGACGTCAAGCCGACCGACACCAACGCCGTCGAGCTCACCAAGATCATGGCGGGCGTGGAGATCTTCGAGCCGGACTGGGCCGACATCGACAAGAACCTCACCGACTACGTCGACGCGTGGAAGTCGGCGACCGGAAGCTGACCGGTTGCCTCCTGGTCACCCACGACCAGCAGAGTGACCGTTGCATAACAGGTCTGGACCCAAGACCGCACCCTCGGTCCGGACCCGGCGCACGTCCCCGCGCCTTCCCACGACCACTCCCGGAGGAGTTCGTGCCCACTGCTGTCCCCGCCGGACGCACCCTCGCCGTGGCCGCCACCGCCACCGCCCTGCTCGCCGCCACGGTCGCGGCCACCCCGGCCGGCGTCGCCGAGGCCGCCGCCACCACCGACAAGGTCCTCGTCATCGGGATCGACGGCACGGTCCTGGACCGCGTCAAGGCCGCCAACGCGCCGAACCTGAAAGGCCTGATGGCCCAGGGCCTGACCGCCCGCAGCACCCTCTACGCCAACCCGATGGCCGCCACCTCCTCGGGCCCCGGCTGGTCCACCATCGCCACCGGAGTCTGGCCCGACAAGCACGGCGTGAAGGACAACTCCTTCACGGGCAAGAACTACACGGCCTACCCGGACTTCCTCACCCGCATCGAGAACGCCAAGCCGGCGCTCAACACGTACGCGGCCGCCGACTGGGAGCCCATCACCTCCACCGACCAGAACGGCCCGATCTTCTCCGCCAAGGTCGACAAGCGACTCTCCCTCAAGGGCGACCGCGACGGCTACCGCAACGAGGACCCGAAGATCGCCGCCGCGGCCGCCGCCGAGCTGCGCGACCAGAACCCGGACGCCGCCTTCGTCTACCTCGGCGAGATCGACGCGGCCGGCCACTCCTACGGAGCCGCCAGCCAGCAGTACCTCGACACCATCGCCCGCGTCGACGCCCTGGTCGGCCAGCTGCTCACCGCCGTCCAGAACCGCCCCACCTACGCCCAGGAGAACTGGAAGGTCCTCGTCACCACCGACCACGGCCACACCGACGCCGGTGGCCACGGCGGCTCGACCATCCAGGAGCGCGGCACCTTCGTCATCGCCAAGGGCGCGGGCATCCTGGCCGGTTCGGTCCGCGACGACGTCAAGCTGGTCGACGTGGCCGCGACCGCCCTCGCCCAAGTCGGCGTGAGCGCCCCCGGCATCGACGGGGTCCCGCTGAACGCCCCGGACGACGACCCCTTCGACACCCTGCGCCCGAACCTCCAGGCGCGCGTGGACGAGACGGGCATCCCGGCGGGCGTGAAGGGCTTCACGCACACCCCGCCCGCCGGCTGGTCCGTGGACAACTCCAAGATGGGCACCGGCGGTGTCACCGAGTGGGCCGGCTGGGCCTTCGCCACCGACGAGTTCTGGAGCCAGGCGCAGCGCGACCAGTGGCGCGAGCTGAACGTCCGCTCCCGTGGCGTCTTCGCCGTCGCCGACTCCGACGAGTGGGACGACAAGAGCCACACGGGCACCTTCGACTCCACCCTCGTCACCCCCAAGTGGGCGGTCACCGGCGGCAGCACGCGCACTCTCACCTTCCGGACCCACTACCGGCAGGAGGCAGGCCAGAGCGCCCAGGTCCTGGTCTCCTACAACGGCGGTGCCCCGACCGTCGTGAAGTCCTACACCGCCGACGCCGTCGCCAAGGCCGAGTCCCTCGCGCTCCAGGTCCCGGCCGGTGCGACCGACGTCCAGATCCGCTTCCGCTACAGCGGCGACAACAACTGGTACTGGACCGTCGACGACGTCCGCCTGAGCTGATCCGAGCCCCCGCGGTCCGGGCCGTGGACGCCCAGGACGTCCACGGCCCGGCCCCGCTAGGGTGGTAGAGACCAGAGGCCAAAGGTCATGGGCCACCGAGAGCGGAGAACAGTCCAGTGGCAGAGCGCAAGCCGATCGAATCCTGGCTCACCGACATGGACGGGGTCCTCATCCACGAGGGCACCCCGATCCCCGGCGCCGATGCCTTCATCAAGCGGCTGCGCGAGTCCGGCAAGCCCTTCCTGGTCCTGACCAACAACTCGATCTACACCCCCCGCGACCTCCAGGCCCGCCTGTCCCGCATGGGTCTGGACGTCCCCGTCGAGAACATCTGGACCTCCGCGCTGGCCACCGCGAAGTTCCTCGACGACCAGCGCCCGGGCGGCACCGCGTACGTGATCGGCGAGGCCGGTCTGACCACCGCCCTGCACGACATCGGCTACATCCTGACCGACCACGAGCCCGACTACGTGGTCCTCGGAGAGACCCGGACGTACAGCTTCGAGGCCATGACCAAGGCCGTCCGTCTGATCAACGCGGGCGCCCGCTTCATCTGCACCAACCCCGACGAGACCGGCCCGTCCACCGAGGGCCCGCTCCCGGCCACCGGTGCGGTCGCCGCGCTGATCACCAAGGCGACCGGCAAGCAGCCGTACTTCGCCGGCAAGCCCAACCCGCTGATGATGCGCACCGGCCTGAACGCCATCGGCGCGCACTCCGAGACCAGCGCGATGATCGGCGACCGGATGGACACGGACGTACTGGCCGGGCTGGAGGCGGGCATGCAGACCTTCCTCGTCCTCACCGGCCTGACCTCGGTCGCGGACACCGAGAGGTTCCCGTACCGCCCGACCAGGACGGTCGACTCGATCGCGGACCTGGTCGACCTCGTCTGACGCGCACGGCCGTACGGCGCGTACGGAGTGTTCGGCGCGGGCGGCGCGTGCGGTGTGCAGGGCGCGTACGGCCGACAGGGCGTCCCCCGTTCGAGGCGTACGGCTGACACGTACGGCGCCGTTCGGGATGCGGAGCGGCGCGTCGCGCGTGAATCTCCTTGACGAGGAGGTTCACCATGCGCAGTGTCCCGATCGCTGTCCGTGCCGCCGCCGTGTCCGTCGCCCTGGCGGCGTTCTCCGCGGTGTCCGCGCCCGTCGCCCTGGCGGGCGAGGAGGACCGCGGCGACCGCGGCAGCATCACGGTCGACCCGGATCCGGCCCACCCCGGAGCGCAGGTCAAGCTGCGCGTCCACGGGTGCGACGGCACCAGGGGGTCGGCCAAGTCCGCCGTCTTCGTCGCGGACGTCGACCTCTACGGCCGTGACGGCGGCCGCAGCCCGCTCTACGGCGAGGCGATGATCAGCTCGCACGCCTCACCCGGCTGGCACTCCGTCCGGGTGACGTGCGACGGCCACGACAAGGTCACCGGCTCCGTCCAGATCTCGGAGTACCGCCACCCCACCCACCACGCCTCGCCGGTCTGGCCGGTCCACGCGGGCGGCGGCGGCATGTCCGCCGAACTCGCCGAGGCGGGCAAGCCGCTCGTCGCGGCGGCCAAGAAGGACCACGGCGACGACGGCCCGAGCCTGCCGCACACGGTGATCGGCGCCGTCCTGGCCGCCGTCGCCACCCTGGCCGTCGCGGGCCGGGCGCTGGCCCTGCGCCGCCGCCGCAGCGGCGGATGAGGCGGTCGGCGGATGAGCGGGAGCCGGACGGTGGACGAACGGGGGCCCGATGAGTGAGGCCAGGGCTTCCGGGGGCGGCCGGCTGCTGACCCTCGCCGCCTGGTCCGTGCTGGTGCTCGGCCTGTGGCTGTGGGGCCGCCAGCTCACCGTGGCGCCCGCCCCGACGGCGGGCCAGGCCGGCGGGGCGGTGGG
This sequence comes from Streptomyces sp. NPDC005533, assembly GCF_042871845.1. NCBI lineage: Bacteria > Bacillati > Actinomycetota > Actinomycetes > Kitasatosporales > Streptomycetaceae > Streptomyces > Streptomyces sp. NPDC005533. The sequence continues at coordinate 148,034 of NZ_JBIAJH010000008.1, forward strand.
CCCGGGCCTGCCGGCCGCGCACGCCCCGCTGGCCGCGGCCCTGCCCCAGCGCCTCGACGTGCCCTCCATAGGCATCCAGGCCCCGGTGATCTCCCGGGGCCTGGACAAGGACGGCGCGCTCGAACCGCCCCCGTACGAGAGCCCGGGGACGGTGGGCTGGTGGGGGCGGGGCGCCCAGCCGGGGACGGCCGGGGCGGCGCTGATGGTCGGGCACGTGGACACCCGCTCCAAGCCGGCGGTGTTCTACGGCCTGAGCACGGTCCAGCCGGGTGACAAGGTGCGGGTGGTGCGGGCGGACGGATCGGTCGCCGAGTTCACGGTCGAGGACGTACGGGTCTACGAGCGCGCGGACTTCGACGCCCACAAGGCGTACGGCCCGCGGGTCCGGGGCCGGGCGGAACTGAGGCTGGTGACCTGCGGCGGCACCTACGACAAGGCGGCCAAGGAGTACACGGCGAACGTGGTGGTCTCCGCCTACCTGACGGGCGTGGGAGCCCGCCCGGGCACGGCGGCCTGACGGCGGTCCGACGGCGGTCCGACGTAGTGGTAAACGAAGAAGCCCCCCGCAGCTTTCGCTGCGAGGGGCTTCCTCCGTCTGTGCGCCGCCAGGGACTCGAACCCCGGACCCGCTGATTAAGAGTCAGCTGCTCTAACCAACTGAGCTAGCGGCGCTTGCTGACAGGGAAAACTCTACCCCACCTCCGCAGGTGCTCGTGACCAGCCACGCCCGCCTTGTCCGATTAACCCATGTTTGAGGGGTTTATCGTGCACGATATGTCTGCGCCGCACGCATCTGATGCTTTATCAGATGCGAGCCCGGCCGACCAGTGGACGAGCAGGGGACGAGCAGGGGAGTGGACGGATCCGCATGACGACGCAGCCTCCGACGCATGTGCAGATGCCGATGCCCGTTTTCGAGGAGTACGAGCCCGCGGGCGACTGTGTGTGCCGGGGATGCGCCCAGCGCCGCCGCTCCCTCGCCCGCGCGCGGGCCATACCGCTGCGTGACGGGGGCCACCCCGCGGCCCGGGGCGCCCGGCGGGTGCTGGTCCTCGCCACGGCCGCGGGAGTGGTCCTCGGCGGTGGGAGCACGGCCGCGGTGGCCGTGACCGCCCCCGCCACCGGCCCGGTGGCCCTGGACGACCCCGGCTCCCCGCAGGGTGGCCGCACCCCGCTGCACGGTCCGAAGGGCGGCCCGGTCGGCCGGCCCGGCGCCCCCGCCAAGCCCGGCACGATCAAGCGCATCGACCGCACGACGATCATCACCCGGGCGAAGCTGTGGCTGGACGCACAGGTCCCGTACAGCATGTCCACGTACTTCACGGACGGCTACCGGCAGGACTGCTCGGGCTACGTCTCCATGGCCTGGAACCTCGGCTCGAACGAGTGGACCGGCAGCCTCGACAAGTTCGCCACCAAGATCACCAAGGATGAGCTGCTGCCGGGGGACATGCTGCTCTTCCACAACCCGGCGGACCCCAACAACGGCTCGCACGTGGTCCTCTTCGGCGGCTGGGTCGACGAGACGCGCACGCACTACGTCGCCTACGAGCAGACGCGCCCCAACACGCGGAAGCTGGCCACGCCCTACGGGTACTGGAGCAACGCGGCCAAGTACGTCCCGTACCGGTTCAACGGGGTGACGGGCGGGCTCGTCCCGGAGGCCCCGGGCGCCGTCCCCGAACCTCCGCCGGCGGGCCCGAAGCCGGGCGACGCCAAGACCTTCCCGGGCGTGGACAAGTTCGCCCCGGGTGCCACGAACGACTTCGTGGCGCAGCTGGGCCGGATGCTGATCGAGCGCGGCGCGTACCGCTTCTACCCCAAGGGGGTGGCGGACCGGAAGTGGAGCGACCACGACAAGCTCGCCACCCAGGCCTTCCAGCGCGCCCAGGGCTGGTCGGGCGCCGACGCCGACGGCATCCCCGGCGCGCACACCTGGCGCCTGCTCGTCGAGAAGCAGGGCGCCGACATCCCGCCGCTGGTGGGCGCGGCGCCGGGACCGGGTGGGGTACGCGCCTACCCGGGGGCCGCGCTGTTCCGCCCGGGCCGCTCGAACGCGGCCGTCGAGGCCCTCGGCCGGCAGCTGGTCAAGAAGGGCTTCGGCAAGTACTACACATCCGGCCCGGGCCCCCGCTGGGGTGAGGCCGACCGCCGCAACGTCGAGGCCTTCCAGCGCGCACAGGGCTGGCGCGGCGCCTCGGCCAACGGCTACCCGGGCCCGGAAACCTGGCGCCGGCTGTTCGCATGACGGAGGTAATGATGTTCCCCACGCGCACCACCTCGACGACGGGCACCCTCCGCGTACCGCCGACGGCGCGGTCGGCGCAGCCGCAGCCCGCCGCGGTCGCCCCGGCCGGACCGGACCGGGACGCCCCGCACCCCCACCCGGCGGCCGCGGCCGCGGCCGCATCCGCATCCGCGGCCGCGGAGCCGGAGCCCGCCCGTGCGGCGATGGCCGCGGCGGGTGCGGTCGCGGAGCAGACCGCCGCCCCCCAAGCTGGGTCCGGCCGGGGCACGCCGGCCGGGCCCGCATCCCACCCGGCACCGGAAGGGCCGCGCTCCCACCCGGCGTGGGCGGCCCCGGAGCCGGCGTCCGCACTCGCTGCCGTGTCCGCGCCCCGCGCGGAGCGCGCGCTCCCGGATTCGGCCACCGCCGCCCACGGCGGGCCCGCGCCCGTCGCACGGACGGCATCGGAAGGGCCGCGCTCCCACCCGGGGTGGGCGACCGAGCTCCGGCCCGCGTCCGAGGGCCAGGTCCGCGCGGAACGGCCGGCCGAGCCGGAGCCCGGTCCCGGCCCGGACCCCCGTACGCCGTCCGCACCCCTCTCCCCGGCGGCACCGGAAGGGCTCCGCTCCCACCCGGCGTGGGCGACCGCGGAGCCGGCGCCCCTTCGTGCGGCCGCGCCCGCACTCGCCACCCCGTCCCGCCCGGCGTGGACGGCGGCCGAGCCGGAGCCGGTCCCCGGCCCGGACCTCGCGCAGGTCGCCGTCGCCCACGGCCCGGCCGTGGCCGTGGCCGTACCGCGCCCGGACACCGGCGCGGCAGCGGAGGCGCCGCGTGAGCACCCGGTGTGGGAGGCGGAGGCTTTGGCCCTGGCCTCCGCCTCTTCCGGTCCGGCCGCGGCCGCGGCCGTGGGCGCTCCGCGCGAGGAGGCCGGGGCGGGCGCCCCCGCCGAGACCTCGGTCGACTGGGCGGCGGCCCCGTCGGCCCGCTCGGCGCGGGCCGACGAACCGGTGTCGGCGTACGGTCCGGAGGTGCCGGCGGCTCGGACGCAGTCCGAGTCCGAGTCCGAGCCGGCCGCCGCCGAGGGCCCGGAGATCCCGCACCCGCAGGACGCGCAGGACCAGACCGCCGGGGTGGCCACCCTGAGCCTGCGGACCATCGAGCCCGCATCCGACTCCGAGTCCGGCCCCGACGCCGAGCCCGGCCCCGAGTCCGGCTCCGAGCCCGTGGCGGCGTCCCGCGGGGTGCCCGGCCCCGGTGCGGCCGAGATCGTCGCCCAGGCCGTGTCGCGCGGCCTGGGCAAACCGCCGGTGGAGGGCGACGCCGAGGACGTCCCCCGCTCCGTGCGGCAACGCGGCACCTCCGTCACCGAGGTGCCGGTGCACCTCCCCTTCCGCGGCGACCCGAAGCCGATGCCCGCGCCCGCCCCCCGGCCCGACCGGTCCCGAACGACCCCGCGGCCCGCCCCCGGCCGCCGGGTCCCCCGCGGCGACGACCGGCTGCGGGAGCACCGCGGCCCGGTGCTGCCCGGCTGGGTCGGCGTGGCCGTCGGCGGCCTCGCCCTCGCCGGCTGCACGGCCGTGCTCTGGCGGGCCGGGGTCGTCCCCGCCCCCTTCGTGGCGGCCTTCGGCGCGACCCCGCGCGCCTACCACGGCCTGCGCGTCACCCACTGGCCCCCGCTCGCCTTCCTCGGCGTCGTCGCCCTCGTCGCGCTCGGCGGACTCGGCCGGGCCCGCACCGGCCACGCCTGGGTGCTCACCCTCTTCGGCCGCTACCGCGGCACGGTCCGCCGTACCGGCCTGACCTGGGTCAGCCCCCTCCTGCTGCGCCGCCGGGTCGACGTACGGCTGCGGCACTGGCGTAGCGACCCCATGCCCGCCGTGGACTCCGGCGGCCTCGCCCTCCAGGTGGTCGTGCAGGTCGTCTGGCAGGTCAAGGACACGGCCCGGGCCGCGCTCGCCGTCGAGGACCACACGGAGTACCTCGCCGAGCAGGTCGAATCGGCCATGGCGCGCGTACTGTCCCAGCTCCCCGCCGACGCCTTCCACGAGGACGCGCCGACCCTGCGCGACGCCGAGGCCGTCGGCGACGCGCTGACCCGGATGCTGGCGGCCGAGACCGAGGCCGTCGGGATCGAGGTGTTCTCGGCGCAGCCGACCCGGATCGAGTACGCCGCCGAGGTCGCCGAGGCCATGCGTCGCCGCCGGGTCGCGGCGATCGACGCCAAGCACCGGGACACCGTGCTGACTTCGGTCGTGGACGCGGTCGACGACACCGTGCACCGGCTGACCTCGCGCGGGCTGGTCGAGCTCGACGACTACGAGCGCAAGGCCCTGGTGAGGGACCTCACGGTCGCCTTCTACACGGGACGCCCGGAGTAGTACCCCGGGCAACGGGACGAGCGGGACGAGAACGGGTGGCCGGAAGCAACCGGACCACCCGTTCTCCCATTGGTATGGACATGGCCAACTCTCGTCAATAATCTGGGACTTGGTCTAGACCTGAAATCCCCACACGTGCACTTCGCACACACCAGCGCGCGCGCTCTCGTCGAACTCCCCCCACGTTCAAGGAGCATCATGCGTAACGTCCGCATGCCCGGACGGGCCGGCGTCGCCGCGCTCGGCCTCGGCCTCGTCGCCGGCATCACCCTCATCGGCGCCCCCAGCGCCAGCAGCCACGGCTACACCGACACCCCCATCAGCCGCCAGAAGCTCTGCGCCAACAAGACCGTCTCCGACTGCGGCGCGATCCAGTGGGAGCCGCAGAGCGTCGAGGGCTTCAAGGGCTTCCCGGCCGCCGGCCCCGCCGACGGCAAGATATGTTCCGGCGGGCTCTCGCAGTTCGCCGAGCTCGACAACCCGCGCGGCGGCGCCTGGCCCACCACCAAGGTGACCAGCGGGCAGAGCTACGCCTTCCGGTGGCAGTTCACCGCCAACCACTCCACCACCGACTTCAAGTACTACGTCACCAAGAACGGCTGGACCGGCACCAAGGCCCTCACCCGCGCCGACCTCGAACCCCAGCCCTTCCTCACCGTCGCCTACAACGGCGCCCGCCCCGCCATGACCACCGTCCACCAGGGGGCGATGCCGAGCGGCAAGTCGGGCCGGCACCTGATCCTGGCCGTCTGGACCGTCAACGACACCCCGATGGCCTTCTACGCCTGCTCCGACGTTCAGTTCTGACGTAACGTCAGCTACCCTCCGGCGGCATGCGGACGACGACTGCACCGGAAACCGTCGCGGAGCTCATAGCGCGCCAATGGGGCGACCACCGGCCCGGGCTGAAACACGAGGGCGGTGTCCTCACCCACCACCGGACCGCCCAGGAGGCCGCCGCGCGCGCCGCGCTCCTCGTCGACCTCATGCCCGCGGGGGCCGAACCGCACCTCGGCGTGCTGCTCGACAACACCCCCGAGTTCCCGTTCTGGCTCGGCGCGGCGGCCCTGGCCGGGGCCGCCGTCGCCGGGATCAACCCCACCCGGCGCGGCCCCGAACTGGCGCGCGACATCCTGCACACCGACTGCCGGATCCTGATCACCGAGCGCGCCCACCTGCCGCTGCTGCGCGGGCTGGACCTGCCGGGCGTACGCCTCCTGGTCACCGGCACCGAGGAGTACGAGGCCCTGCTCGCGCCCTACGCCGCGGCCAAGCCCGGCGCGGCCGCCCTGCGCACCCCCGCGCCCGACGCGCGCCTCCTCCTCTACTTCACCTCCGGCTCCACCGGCGCCCCCAAGGCCGCCATCTGCACCCAGGGCCGGCTCGCGGCCGCCGGCGCCGCCCTCGCCCGCCGGTTCACCGTCACCCCGGACGACGTCCACTACGTCTGCATGCCGCTCTTCCACGGCAACGCCGTCATCGCGGACTGGCTCCCCGCGCTCGTCGGCGGGGCCGCGGTGGCGCTGCGCCGGCGCTTCTCGGCCTCGGCGTTCCTGGACGACGTACGGGCGTACGGGGCCACCTACTTCACCTACGTCGGGCGGGCGATCCAGTACCTCCTGGCCACCGATCCCCGCCCCGACGACCGCGAACACAGCCTGCGGCTCGGCTTCGGCACCGAGGCCGGGGCGGTGGACGCGGCGCGCTTCGCCGAGCGGTTCGGGGTCCCGCTGGTGGAGGGCTACGGCGCCACCGAGGGCGGCGCCTCCGTCCAGACCACCCCCGACACCCCGCCGGGCGCGCTGGGCCGGGCGGCCGCCGGCGACGACCTGGCGGTGATCGACCCGGAGACGGGCACGGAATGCCCGGCCGCGGTGCTGGACCGGGACGGCCGCCTGCTCAACGGCTCCGAGGCCATCGGCGAACTCGTCAACCGGGGCCGCAGCCTGTTCGAGGGCTACTGGCGCAACCCGGCGGCGGAGGCCGACCGCACCCGGGACGGCTGGTACTGGACCGGAGACCTCTTCTTCCGCGACGCCGCGGGCTTCCTCTACTTCGCGGGCCGCACGGACGACCGACTGCGGGTCGATGGCGAGAACCTCGCCGCGGCGGTGATCGAGAACATCCTGGCCCGCTGGGCCGACGCGGCGGCGGTCGCGGTGTACGCCGTCCCGGACGAGGTGTCCGGGGACCAGGTCATGGCCGCGCTCACCCTCCGGGAGGGCGCGAGGTTCTCGCCGGACGCCTTCGCCGCCTTCCTGGCGACCCAGCCGGACCTGGGCACGAAGATGTCCCCGCGCTACGTCCGCATCCTCCCGGCCATGCCGGTCACGGCCACGAACAAGATCCACCGGGTCTCCCTCCGCCGGGCCGCCTTCCGCTGCGCCGACCCGGTCTGGCACCGCACCCCCACCGGGAGCTACGCCCTGTTGACCGAGGCCGACACGACCACCCTCCTCGCCACATACGAGTCCCACGCCCGAGCCCACCTCCTACACCCCTAGGCCGCCCCGCCGCGACCGGGGCTCCGCCCCGAACCCCGCGCCTCAAACGCCGGCGGGGCTGGAATCCGGCCCCGCCACCATTCGAGGCGCACGGCCCGGGGCGAAACCCCGATGAAAGGGCGTGGCGGGGACACCCTCGGCGCACCGCCACCCGCTTGGGCGGCGGCACCGGTTCCCCCGCGGCGGGACTTGCCCCGCTGGGGCACCCGCACCGCGTCGGGGTCCCGCCGTGCGGCGGTACTCGCTTCCGTGGCGGTACCGGCTCCCGCGCGGCGGGACTTGCCCCGCTGGGGCACCTGCACCGCGTCGGGGTCCCGCCGTGCGGCGGTACTCGCTTCCGTGGCGGTACCGGCTCCCGCGCGGCGGGACCTGCCCCGCCGGGGCACCTGCACCGCGTCGGGGTCCCGCGCCGTGCGGGGGTATGAGCACTGGGGGGCGGTACCGGCGCCGTGCGTTGGTACCCGCTTCCGCACAGCGGGACCTGCACCGCGCCGGGGCCCCGCGCCGTGCGGCGGTACCCGCGCCGTGCGGCGGTACCCGCGCCGCACAGCGGGACCTGCACCGCGCCGGGGCCCCGCGCCGTGCGGCGGTACCCGCGCCGTGCGGCGGTACCCGCGCCGTGCGGCGGTACCCGCGCCGTGCGGCGGTACCCGCGCCGTGCGGCGGTACCCGCGCCGTGCGGCGGTACC